>CAMBOY010000027.1 GCA_945869245.1 Hydrogenophaga intermedia | reverse complement strand
AACTCGGCCCAGCGGCCCACGCGCACATCGAGCATGGCTTCGCCAGCTTCATAACCCAGCAGCATGGCGCGCAGCGCGTCGGGCACCGGGCGCGAGGTTTGGGTGGCGGGGTCGGCAAACACATAGACCAGTTCGCCGCTGATCAGGTGCTCTTCGCCACGAAAGATGGCGCCCTTGAAGCGCATGGACGACTTGCCAATGTGTTCGCAGCGCAGCGCCACGTCGACCCTATCGTCCATGTGGGCCGATGCGTGGAATTCGACCGTGGCTTTGACGACGTACAGATCGCCCTGCAGCAAGGCCATGCCTTCGGTGTAGGGCATGGCCAGCGCCCGCCAATAGTCGGTGATGGCGGTGTCGAAATACATGAGGTAGTGGGCGTTGAAGACGATTTTTTGCATATCGACTTCGGCCCAGCGCACGCGCAGGCGGTGGAAAAAACGGAAATCGTCGCGCTGGGCGGGCATAAAAAAAATCCTCCGGTCACGGGTGTGGCCGGAGGATAGCGCCAAAGGCGGGTGTCAGTTGCGGGCGGACACCACTTCGAAGCGCGACGCCTGGTCTTCGTGCACCACGCGGCCGCTGACGCGGTCGATGATCTTGAGGCTGAGGATCAGGGTGTCGTCGGCGTTTTGGGCGCGCAGGTCGAAATTGCGGCGCAGGTCAATGTAGAAGCCATCGCGGCGCTCTTGCCCGGCTTGCTGCAGGTTGTAGACCTTGTACATGGCGCTGTTGCTGCCATTGCGCAACTTCAGTTCGGTGTCCACGCCCCGGCTGCCACCGGCAAAGCAGGCCATGATGTTGATGTGCCCCGGCATGCCGCAGCTGAGCACCGCAATAAAAGGGAACTCCTTGGCTTGGTCCTCGCGCCGGCGGCGTTCGGCGGCGGCGCTGGCTTCGGCGGCTTCGCGGGCGGCTTTTTGGCGGCCGTCGCGCACGCTCACGGCGGTGGCGCCGGACCGGCCTGCCGCCTCGGCCTTGTCTTTCAGGTAGCTGAGCACATCGCCCACGTCGCTGCCGGTGGCGTAGCGGCTGGCCTGCATCTCGCGCACGGCGGCGTCTAGGCCGGCTTTGTCGGTGATGCGGTATTCACCCAGCTGTTTGTACTGCTGGGCATTGACCTTCATGTCGCGGGCGGTCTGGTATTCGGCGTATTGGCGGTAGCCGGCCCGTTTGGCCCAGTCGTCGCGCAGCTCGCTGGACGCCACCAGCTCGTTGACCACCGGTGCGGGCTTGCCGTCGCGCTGCAGCGCGGCGGCCACTTTTTTCAGGTTGGCGGGAAAGTCCACGTACACCAAGCATTCCTCGGGCTTGGTTTGGCGGGCTTCGTACAGGGCCTCGACGCTGGCGTAGGCCTTGGCGTAGGGGCGGTTGTTGTCGACCGTGGCGCGTGCGCGTTCGGCCTGGGTGCGGAAGGCGTCGCTCTGCGTGGCAAAGCCGCGGTAGGCATAGGCCAGAATGGCCGCGCCCTGTTCGCCGTCGTACGACAAGGTGCAAAACGCCGCCTGCCCCGAGCTGCGCGGCACACCAAAGGCGATGGAGCCGACCTTGTCGGTCGAGTTGGCCTGGGCCAAAGTGTCCAGCTCTTGCGCGCGGTTGGCCACCGCTTGCTGGCGGCGCGCCTCGGCCTGCCGCATTTGATCGGCCATCGCAAAAAGGCTGGTGTGGCTGATCTCGTTGAGCGCCTCGTAGCCTTGGGCAAATTCGGGCGAGCCATTGGCCAGAATGGGCAGCGCCTGGCGCTGCACCAGCACCAGATCAGACGAGGCCCGGAAGCTGGCGTTGGCGCCGTCGTTGACGATGCACTCGGTGTTGCGCAGGTTCACGTCTTTGCCGTTGGTGAGCTCGCGGAAATAGCGGCGCAGTTCGGCGCGGGCCACCGCATCGACCGACGCGTCGGGCAGGCTGCCATAGGCGTTGGGGAACTTGACGATGCACAGGGTGCTGCCACTGCGCGCCAAGTCTTCCGCGTTGCTCAGGCGTTTGCCACCATCCAGAGTGTTGACGAACTTGAGCGATCGGGCGTTTTTGCTGACCATGAGCACCATGTCTTGGTGGGCGCCCTGGGCCGCTGCGGGGGCGGCGGGTGCTGCCGGGGCCGCCGCTGCAGGGGCGCCCGCCGCCGCTGGCGCGGGGGCCGCTGTGGCCACCTGCAGGCTCGCGTTGACGCCCGCCACCGCCAGCAGGGCCTGGTTGCCATAGTTGCACGGGCCTACGGTGCGCAGGCCGCGCACCACCAGCAAGCCTTCGGCCTGAATGCCAAAGTTGCCGTCGGCGGCGTAGCTGTGGTTGACGGTCCAGACCTCACCCGCTTCGAGGCGCTTTTTTTCTTCCCGGCCGTCACCAAAACGAATCTGCATGCCGCAGTTGTTGGGGCCGTTTTGCACCGACACCACCACGTCGCGCGGCTGCGCGCCAGCGCTGATGCCCACCGCTCCGTCCTGCGCCCAGGCGCCGCCGCCCCAGCCCGCCAGCGCTGCGGCGACACACACGATCCGATTCCGGGTTCGATTCATTCAAATCTCCAAAAATGTCCAAGACAAACAATGTTGACATTTTTGCAGATAAATAAACCAAAAACCAGATAGAAATTAGTTCTCGAAGGCCTGCCGCAGCACCCTGCCCGCGTCGTTGTGCGCTTGCAGCGCTTCGGGAATGGCGCGGCCAAACTGGATGAAGCCGTGCACCACACCCCGGTAAATCTCCAGGTCCACCGGCACGCCGTGCAGGCGCAGGTGGTCGCCCCAGGCCACGCCTTCGTCCACCAGCGGGTCGCACTCGGCCAAGCCGATCCAGGCTGGGGCAACGCCGCTGGGGTCGGGCTGATGGCCCTGTTCATCCACGCCGTCCAGCGGCGCAAAGCGCCAGTCGTCTCGGTCGGCGGGGCTGCGCAGGTAGTGGCCAAAAAAGTAGCTGATGTGCGGCTCTTCCAGGATGAACCCTTGCGCAAACTGGCGGTGGCTGGGGGTGTTTTGGTGGCCCACACAGCCGGGGTAAAACAGCAGCTGCAAGCGCAGCGGCCAGCCTTGGTCGCGCGCGTGCAAGGCGGTGGTGATGGCCAGGGTGCCGCCCGCGCTGTCGCCGCCCACGGCCACACGCTCGGCGTCCAAGCCCAGGGTAGCGGCCTGCTCGCGCAGCCAGGCCAGACTGTCCCAGGCGTCGAACACGGCGGTGGGAAACGGGTGTTCGGGCGCCAGCCGGTAGTCCACCGACAGCACCGCGCAGTGGCCCAGGTGGGCCAGGTGGCGGCACAGCGCCGCGTGGGTGGCCACGCTGCCCACGGTAAAGCCGCCGCCGTGTAGGTACAGCAGCACCGGCAGCTGGCCCTGGGCGTTGGCGGCCGGCTCGGCGCTGTGGGGCACCCACAGCCGGGCGGGCACCGTGTGGCCGTCGCGGGTGGGGATGCTCAGCGCCTCGTCGCGGGCCATTTTGTGCGGCGGAATGTCGAGCACGCCGGCCCCGGCTTCGTAAAACGCGCGGGCCTGTTGCGGGCTCATGGCGTGCATGGGCGGGTGGCCGGCGCGGTGGATGCGGTCGATCACCCCGCGCATGGCGTGGGTGAGCAAATGGCGGGGATTTTGATGCAGCGACATGCGGGTGACAGCACCGCCACAGCGGCGGTGATAGTTTTGGCGACACCCGCCACCTTACAGGAAGCACGCATGTCTCAGATTCTGTACATCACCAATATCTTGCTGGACTTTGGCGTGGTGCAGCGCCTGCAAGACGAATGCGAGCGCGTGGGCATGGCGCGCCCGCTGATCGTGACCGACCCGGGCATCCGCGCGGCCGGCCTGCTTGACCAGGTGCTGGCCCAGCTGCCCGCTGGCATGGCGGCGGTGTTTGACCAGACCCCCAGCAACCCGACCGAGGCGGCGGTGCGCGCTGCAGCGGCGGTGTTTGCGGCCGAGGGCTGCGACGGCCTGATTGCGCTGGGGGGCGGCAGCGCCATCGACTGCGCCAAGGGCGTGGCGATTGCCGTGGCGCACCCCGGGCCGCTCAAGACCTACGCCACCATCGAAGGCGGATCGCCCAAAATCACCGACGGCGTGCCGCCGCTGATTGCGGTGCCCACCACCGCCGGCACCGGCAGCGAGGTGGCGCGCGGCGCTATTCTGATCGTGGACGACGGGCGCAAGCTGGGCTTTCACAGCTGGCACCTGGTGCCCAAAACCGCCCTGCTCGACCCCGAACTCACCCTGGGCCTGCCGCCGCTGCTGACCGCGGCCACCGGCATGGACGCCATCGCCCACTGCATGGAGACCTTTTTGGCGCCGGCATTTAACCCGCCGGCCGACGGCATCGCCATCGAGGGCCTGCGCCGGGGCTGGACGCACATTGAGCGCGCCACCCGCAACGGCGCCGACCGCGAGGCCCGGCGCGAAATGATGTGCGCCAGCATGCACGGCGCCATGGCGTTTCAAAAAGGCCTGGGCTGTGTGCATTCGCTCAGCCACAGCCTGGGCGGCGTCAACCCACGGCTGCACCACGGCACGCTGAACGCGCTGTTTTTGCCGGCGGTGCTGGCTTTCAACGCCGAGGCCGAATCGGTGCGGGGCGAAGACCGGCTGGCGCGCCTGGCGCAGGCCATGGGCCTGGCCTCAGGCGCCGACGTGGGGCCGGCGATTCGCGAGATGAACGCCCGCCTGGGCCTGCCGGCGGGCCTGGGCGCGGTGGGGGTGAGCGAAGACCTGTTTGCGCGGGTGGTGGACGGCGCCCTGGCCGACCACTGCCACAAAACCAATCCGCGCCTGGCCAGTGCGGACGATTACCGCGCCATGCTCAGCGCCAGCCTGTGAGCGCTGGCGCGTTCACTGTGTGCCGGGCGCGCCAAAACCGGTGCGGATGGCAAAAGGCTCCAGCTCTTCGAGTTGCTGGTCGAGCGAAAACGACACCAGCATGGCCACCGACATCAGCGACACCACCGCATTCACATTGGCGTCGCGCAGCACCGCGTCGTCCAGCCGCTTTTTCAGGTGCTGGTTGACGGTTTGCACCTCTTCGTACATGCGGCTCAGGCTGTCCAGGCTGAAGTCGGGCATGTCGCCTTTGCGTGCCTTGATGTACTGGCCCACAAAATAGGCACCGACCATGCGAAACAGGGTTTCCTCGACCGTGGCAAAGGGCATGTGCAGGCGCCCGGGGCCTTTCATTTGCGACAGCACCGGGCAGGCGCTGGTGGCCAGGCTCAGGCCCAAGAGCGACCGCAGAGCCGACTGCACATCGGTGCGTTTGCTGTGCTTGCGCCCGCCAATCTGCACCTCCACATCGACCTGCGCGTGCGATTCCACATGGGCAAAACTGTCGACGATGTGCTCGATGTCCAAGGCAGCCGGGCAATAACGACCAGGCCGAGCGGCCAGCGGGCAATTGGGGCACTGGTGGTGGCCCAGCCGGGTCCAGAAGGGCTTGAGGCCAATGCCCTCGGTGGGCGACTGGCGCTCGGTGTCGACGGCAAATTCGACTGCATCCCCCTTGTCGAATGACAATTTGTACACAATCACCGACATACATGAGCCCAAATTAAAAAATTTGCAAATTCCATTAATTTTATGGATTTAACACAGACGAACGATGTCTGTACGCCACATTATCGCGCCTTGGCACCCAAAAAGCGCACACCGGGGCGTCGGTTTAAGGCTTGGTGTTGTGTACCGCACCAGAAAACCCAATCGTACCGTTGCGCGCCAACAGCCACAGGCCTTGCTCTTCGCGCAATTGCAGGCCCGCTCCATCGGTCCATTCGCCTTGTTCGGTCACTTTGTGCAACAGCAGCGGCGCTTGCCCAGGCCAAAACAACTCCACATCCTTGGAGCCAGGGTCGGTGAGCACAAAGGCCGACAGCGTCTGGTCGGGGTTTTGGGGGGTGGGGTCGAGCCGCTGTGCGGTGTCAAACACGCGGATGCAGCGCTGCAGCAGCACCGACCACTGGTAACCGGCGCTGCCCTTGCAGTCGTGCACGTCGCTGTCGGCACCGACCACGGGTGGCTCCGGTGGCGCGCTGGGCTGGCAGGCGCTCAGCACCACCGCCAAAGCAGCCGCAGCGGGCCATTGCAGAAATTGGCGTTCACGGACCATGTGTGCATCTCCCTAAAAACGCCGCTCACAGCGGCTCAAGCCGGGTTGGGTCGGGCGCGCGCAACCACTGGGCCAACTCGTCGGCCAATTGTTGCGCGGCCTGGGCGGCGGTGGTCCACACCCGCATGCGGCCGGGCAAGTCGTTGGCGTAGGTCATGAAGTCGTGCCGGTCGGGCAACTTGCCTTGGGGCAAGCCGGCCACCCACTGCGGGTCGGGCGCGAGCAGCAGCATGTGGTCCAGCGCCGAGGTGGCGCGGTGGCGGTGTGTCAAGGCTTTGTCGAGCCAGCCGGGCACCACCTGGCGCTGAAAGTGCGGGTACAGCACGATGGGGCTGCCAGCCGGCGGCCGGTAGCGCAGGTGCAGGTGGTAGTCGGTGATGCCACCGTCCCAATACGCGCCCGCTGGCGCGCCCGGAATGTTGTGCACCGCCTGCAGCGCAAACGGAATGGAGCAGCTGGCCTGCACCGCCGGCATGAAGTTGACCGCCGACAGCGGCAGATGGCGACTGGGAAAGTCGTCAAGCGCAAAGGGTGTGGGTGCCGGCGCCCCACCCTGCCCCGCGCTGGAAAACACCACCCGCTCCAGCAGGCGACCGAGCGCGCGGCGCTGCAGGGCATTGGCCACAAAGGCCGCGCCATAACCCAGCGGGGTGAGCAGCCGGTGTTCGCGCTGCAACACGCCCTTGCCGCGCGAGGCGATCACATGCAGGTGGTAGCGTGGGTGGCTCATCACCTCGTCGATGCGCCCACCGTAAAAGGCCTGCAGGTTGTGGCCGAACTCGCGGCTTACCTGTTCAGCACTCGGGCGTTTGGCGCCCGGCGGCAGTTCGTAGTGCTGGGCGATGTAGTCGCGCTGCAGCCGCTCAAAGGCGGGCACCGGGTCGGTCAACGCGGCGGTGGCCATGCGCCAGGCGCCAATCGAGGCGCCGATCAGGTGCACCGGCTGGGCGCTCTGCGTCAGCCACTCGCCAAAAATGAAGCGGTCCAGCGGGCCGAGGATGAGACCCTTGGGTCCGCCCGCCGCGCCCGGGATGGCGCCGATGTGTTCGGGCCGCAGGCCGTTCGCGCGGATGTGCGCCAGCGCGGCTGGGCCGGCGTAGAGGCGAAGCGCGCGCTGGGCCATGGGCAGTTCCCCTTCAGCGCTTCAAGCCCTGCAGCTTGGCAAAGGCCGAGGCCATGGCGCCGGCGCCAGCGTTGCTGTCTTGCCGGCCACCACCGCCGCTGCCACCCGCGCCGCGTGGGGCGTGTTCAAAGCGGTTGTCGCGCGGGCCGTCTTTGCGGGCCGGCACGGCGTCGAGCTTCATGGTCAGGCTGATGCGTTTGCGCGCGGCGTCCACTTCCAGCACCTTCACCTTGACGATGTCGCCGGTCTTGACCACTTCGCGTGCGTCGTTGACAAACTTGTTGCTGAGCTGGCTCACATGCACCAAGCCGTCTTGGTGCACACCGAGATCGATAAAGGCGCCGAACTGGGCCACGTTGCTGACCGTGCCTTCGAGCACCATGCCTTCTTTCAGATCGGCAATGTCTTCCACGCCCTCGTTGAAGCGCGCCACCGCAAAGTCGGGGCGCGGGTCGCGGCCGGGTTTTTCCAACTCACCCAAGATGTCTTTGACGGTGATGACACCGAATTTGTCGTTGGCAAACAGCTCGGGCCGCAGGGTTTTGAGCATGTCGGCGCGGCCCATGAGTTCGGCCACCGGCTTGCCGGACTTTTCCACAATCGCCTGCACCACCGGGTAAGCCTCGGGGTGCACACCGGTCATGTCCAGCGGGTTGTCGCCGCCGCGGATGCGCAAAAAGCCCGCGCTTTGCTCGAACGATTTCGGGCCCAGGCCGGTGACCTTGAGCAGCTCTTGCCGGCTTTTGAAGGCGCCATTGGCCTCGCGCCAGCGCACCACCGCCTTGGCAACAGAGGCCGACAGGCCCGACACGCGGGACAGCAGCGGCACGCTCGCGGTGTTCAGGTCCACACCGACCGAGTTCACGCAGTCTTCCACCACCGCTTCCAGCGTGCGCACCAGCTCGCTCTGGTTCACGTCGTGCTGGTACTGGCCCACGCCAATGCTCTTGGGGTCGATCTTGACGAGTTCGGCCAGCGGGTCTTGCAGGCGGCGGGCGATGGACGCGGCGCCGCGCAGGCTCACGTCCACATCGGGCATTTCCTGACTGGCAAATTCGCTGGCGGAATACACCGACGCGCCGGCCTCGCTCACCACCACCTTGGTGATGGCGTGTTCGGGGTGCAGTTTGGCCTGTTGCTTGATCAGCTCGCCGGCGAGCTTGTCGGTCTCGCGGCTGGCGGTGCCGTTGCCAATGGCGATCAGGTCCACGCCGTGTTTTTCACACAGCTTGGCCAGGGTGAAGAGCGAGCCGTCCCAGTCGCGCCGGGGTTCGTGCGGGTAGACCGTGGCGGTGTCCACCAGCTTGCCGATGGCGTCCACCACCGCCACTTTGACGCCGGTGCGAATGCCCGGGTCCAGGCCCATCACGGCCTTCGGCCCGGCGGGCGCGGCCAGCAGCAAATCGCGCAGGTTGTCGGCAAACACCTTGATCGCCACGGCTTCCGCGTTGTCGCGCAGGCGGGCGAACAGGTCGCGTTCGGTGCTCAGGCTCAGCTTGACGCGCCAGGTCCAGGCCACACATTTGCGCAGCAGGTCGTCGGCTTTGCGGCCGGCGTGGCTCCAGCCCAGGTGCAGGGCGATGCGGCCCTCAGCCAAGCTGGGTTGGCCCGGCTCGGGCATGTCGGGCAGCACCAACTTGGCGTCCAAGATTTCCAGCGCACGGCCACGGAACACCGCCAACGCCCGGTGGCTCGGCACCCGGCCAATCGGCTCGTCGTAGTCGAAGTAGTCGCGGAACTTGGCCACATCGGGGTGGTTTTCGTCCTTGCCCGCCACCAGCTTGCTCTGCAGCAGGCCTTCGGTCCAGAGCCATTCGCGCAGGCCCTGCACCAGCGCTGCGTCTTCGGCCCAGCGCTCGCTCAGAATGTCGCGCACACCGTCGAGCACCGCTGGCACGGTGCTGAAATCGGCGCCCTCCACGGTGCCGGCTGGGCTGGTGAAGGCCTGCGCCTCGGCGGTCGGGTCCAGGCTCGGGTCGGCCAGCAGCTTGTCGGCCAAGGGCTCAATGCCACCCTCGCGGGCGATCATGCCCTTGGTGCGGCGCTTGGGCTTGTAGGGCAGGTACAGGTCTTCCAGCTCTTGTTTGGTGGGTGCGGCCTGCAGCGCGGCCAGCAGCTCGGGTGTGAGCTTGCCCTGTTCCTGGATGCTTTTGATCACCGCTTCGCGGCGGTCTTCCAGCTCACGCAAATAGCCGAGTCGGTGGTCCAGCTCGCGCAGCTGGATGTCGTCTAAGCCACCGGTGGCTTCTTTGCGGTAACGGGCAATAAACGGGACGGTGGCACCACCGTCGAGCAGGTCGACCGCCGCTTTGACCTGGGCGAGGTTGACCTTGATTTCTTGTGCGATCTGGGCAAGGATTTTTTGCATGGGGCAAGAAAAAGGCGCCCATCAGGCGCCCGGGTACCGAACGAAGCGGCTGAGTGTGCCACAGCCGCTGCGGCGCACCGCCGCCCTGTCAAAATCGCACAATCGGCGACAAACCCACCACAATCCATGCGCCATATAGGCCCAGCGCGCTGGTCACCACCAAGGTGGTGGGCATGGCCGGGGCTTGGCCCGAGCGCTTGGCTGCGCCTTTGGATCCGGGCACCAGATGCTCCAGCGCATGGGCCAATTGGCGCAAAAAGGCCTGATACCCGGGGCCTGAGGCGCTGGCCACAATGAAGATGAGCAGATAAGCGGCCGCACCAAACAGCACCACATCCAACACCGCCTGCACCCCGGCAAAGGCACCCACACCCGCAGCCAGGCAAGCTTGGGACAAACGCAAGACCCGAAGCGGCACCAAGGGCAAACAAATCGCCGAGGCGGTGGCCGCCCCCAAAGCCGCCGACAGCACCCCAGCAGGCCCCATCTGGCTGGTGAAAAAGCCGTCACCCGGCTGGACCATATCGACGCCATGCCACAACAAACCCACCACCAGCAACAGCACAATGTGGATCAGCGGCACCTGCCGCTGGCGAATTTCACACGCCAAAGCGTCCAGCAAGATGCAAAACAGCATCAGCAGACCGACCACTTGCCAAACCCAATTGGTGTAATGCGACATGGAGCTCTCCGAGGGGGAGTGAACACAGGCTCCCTGTGGTGTATTGCCCAAGAAGTGACAGCATCTGTCAAAAAGTCAGGGCAATGAATTTTTATTACTTTCCCCAAATGGTACGCCTAAGCACCTACAACGGGTCCGCTGGATTACCCTTAATGGATTACTTGCGTGAAGCAGTTCACGGGATGGCAAGATTCGGCGAGCGGCGTGTGCCAGCGCACACCATCGCGCAACCGTGACGCCCGCCAACCATGCAAAACGACTTGTTCGGTGCCCCGACACCACCAACTGCCACACAAGGCAACACGCAAGCAGCGCCTGATGCAGACAAGGCCATGGACACCGTGTCGCGCCGACGGCTCGGTGGTGTCCAGCCCGCGCCCTGCGACAACGCCACACAGGCGCTGGCTGCTGCCCTGAACCCACGCATCCGTCTGGGCGCGTCCACCTGGAGCTACCCCGGCTGGGCCGGCATCGTCTGGGACGAAGGCCCGTACTCGGAATCGGTGCTGGCCCAACGCGGCCTTGGCGCCTACGCGCGCCACCCCTTGTTGCGCTGCGTTGGCATCGACCGCTCGTTCTACCGCCCGCTCACCGACACGCAATACGCGCGCTACGCCGCCGAGGTGCCCGAGGATTTCCGCTTTGTGGTGAAAGCGCCTGCGTTGGTGACCGACGCGCTGGTGCGCGGCGAACACGGCCAGGGTCGCCAGCCCAACACCGCGTTTCTGGACCCGGCGCTCGCCACCCAAGAGTTCGTCACCCCCGCGCTCAACGGTCTGGGCCACAAGGTCGGCGCGCTGGTGTTTCAGCTCAGCCCCCTGCCCTTTGCGCAGTTGCAGCGTTTGCCGCTGTTGCTGGAGCGGCTGCACGCCATGCTCAAAGCCCTGCCCGATGTGAAGAGCGCCACGCCCGACGGCGTGGTGGCGCTGGAGGTGCGCGACCCCGAGTGGCTGTCCCCCACCGTGGCGCCGCAACTGGCGGCGCTGCTCAAGGACACCGGAGCGACTTATTGCCTGGGTCTGCACGCCAAGATGCCACCCATGGCTGAGCAACTGCCCTTGTTGCGCGCCCTGTGGCCCGGGCCGATGGTCTGCCGCTGGAACCTGAACCCGCTGCACGGCGCCTACGGCTACGAGGACGCGCAACGGTCGTACGAACCCTATGACCGCATCCACGATGTCGATGAGGAGACGCGCGCCCTGATCGTGCGCACGGTGCGCGGCGTCACCAGCGCTGGGCAAAACGCCTATGTGACCATCAGCAACAAGGCCGAGGGCTGCGCGCCGCTGTCGGCCCTGGCGTTGGCGCAGGGCTTGGTGCAGGGCTGACGGTCAGCCCGGTCGCGAATGCGCCGCCTGGTGTGCGGTGGCTGCGGTGCGCACCAGGCTGGGATGCAACATGCCCAGCTGGGGATTTTGCCCGTGGGGCGCGGCAGGGGGCACCGAAAACCACTCGCTGTTGAAAGGCAGCGTGACCAGGATCTTCAAGTTGAACTTGGTATCAAAGCTCAGTCCGGCCGCCACGTAGGCGGCGGGGTGTTTCGCTTTGAGGATGGCGAACTTGCCTTGGTGCAGGGTGGTGGTGCGCTGGCTGGTGCCGTAAGCCACCTGAATGAAGAACTCTGGCTCTTGGTCGTCGTACACAACAAGGATCAGCGCCGGTCGTGGCTTGGGCTTGGGGTGGATGTCATCCGGAAAATGGCACCAGACGATATCGCCGGCGGTGGGCTCGGGCCACCATTTCATGTGTTGCCAGCACCGAACAGGCTGGAGCGCACCGACTTTCGAGGCGCCTTGGGAGCGCTAGCGCGAATCTGACGCAGTTGGGCGGCGGTCAACGCTCCGTCGTCGGGTTCGTACTGGGGCAGCACCTGCACGGCCAGAGCGTGGAGTGCGAGGTGGATGGCCTGGGTTTCGTCCACGCCGAGCTGGGACGCCAGCCGCTGCGCGGTGGCCCGCGTCATGCCCGTGCTGCTGTCGGCAGCACGGTAGCGGAAAGCGATCTGATTCGATGGGGCTTGGGTTTGGGTTCGGCTGGGCATGGATGGACCCCGGTTTGGGCAGCGACAAAGGCAATTTCAGTATATCTCAAAGATATCTTATCTCAAGCACTTAACAGCTGTGAACCCGTCGCCCCTTAAGCGCGCAGCGCCCGGCGCAAACCCGCGCCAATGTCGGGCCGCTCGGCAAACGGGTCGGGCGGATTGGCGCCGGCCACCACCGCGTCAAAACGGGTGCGGGCGTTGCCCAAGGCTTGGGGGTGGCTGTAGATATAAAAGCGCTTGTGCTGCACCGCGTCAAGCACCAGTGCGGCCACGTCGGCCGCGCTCACCTTGCCCGAGTCCACCGCTTTGGCGGTCATGGCCTGGCCAATGAGCTGGCTTTGGGTGGGCGCCTCGGCGCTGAGCGTGGCCGGGCGGTTGCGGTGGCTGTGGGCGATGCCAGTGGGCACAAAATAAGGGCACAACACGCTGGCGCCCACCTGGTCGCTCACCAGTTTCAGATCTTGGTACAGCGTTTCGGTGAGGCTGACCACCGCGTGTTTGCTCACGTTGTACACGCCCATGTTGGGCGGCGTCAGCAAGCCCGCCATGCTGGCGGTGTTGACGATGTGACCGCGGTAGCTGGGGTCGGCTTGGGCGGCCGCAAGCATCAGTGGGGTGAACAGACGCACGCCGTGGATCACACCCCACAGGTTCACGCCCAGCACCCATTCCCAATCGGCCACCGAGTTTTCCCAGATCAGCCCGCCCGAGCCCACCCCCGCGTTGTTGAACACCAAGTGCGGCGCGCCAAACCGCGCCACCACCGCGTCGGCCAGGGCCTGCATCTCGCTGGCGCTGGACACATCCACCCGCTGGGCCAGCACATCCGCACCCTGCGCGCTCAGCTCGTCGGCAGCGGCGGCCAGCGCATCGGCCTGCACATCCACCAACACCAGGCGCATGCCGCGCTGGGCGCACAAGCGCGCCAGCTCCAGGCCAAAGCCCGAGCCAGCGCCGGTAATGACGGCGGTGGTGCCAGAAAACTGTTCGATCATGGATGGCCTTGTGTGGTGATGGACCACCCGGTTGTAAATTCAGCGCGCCGCCGACCCAAGCAAATGCGAGACAGGCGCCCCAAGAGGCGCCGGCACGGGACAATCGGTGCGGTGTGAAACGCGTGCCGCGCCGTCTTGTGTCGGGCGGGCCAAGCAGAAAGGGCTTATGTCGGTGTTGTCTCAGCAGTTTGTGATCCGCGCGCGTTTGCGGGCCGACCGGCCTGGCGATGCGGCTGTGTTCCCCTTCACCTTGCCGGCGGTGGCGGCGCTGGATGCGCTGGACTTTCACCCTGGCGTGACGGTTTTGATCGGCGAAAACGGTTCGGGCAAATCCACCATCTTGGAAGCCTTGGCCATCGCGCTGGGTTTTAACGCCGAGGGCGGTTCGCGCAATATGGCGTTCAACACCCGGTCGTCGCATTCGGTGTTACACGAGCACATTCGGGTGGCCAAAGGCATGCGCCGCCCCAAAACCGGCTATTTTTTGCGGGCCGAGAGTTTCTTTAATGTGGCGACCCACATCGACGATCTGGACGCCGAGCCCGCGCCCGGACCACCGATCATCGCTTCGTATGGCGGCGTGTCGCTGCACGAGCAGTCGCACGGCGAGTCTTTTATGGCGTTGATGTTGCACCGTTTCTCCGGGCAAGGGCTGTACATCCTGGACGAACCGGAAGCGGCCCTGTCGCCGCAGCGCCAACTCGCCGCACTCAAGCGCATGCACGATCTGGTGGCCCAAGGCGCGCAGTTCATCGTCGCGACCCATTCGCCCATCTTGATGGGCTATCCCGATGCCTGGATTTACGAATGCTCTGCCCGTGGGCTGCAGCGTGTGGATTACGACGACACCGAGCATGTGCAGATCAGCCGGCGTTTTTTGAACGACCGCCAGCGCATGCTGGAGCGGCTGTTGGGCGACTGATCAGGGTGCCGAGGGGCGCAGCATCTCTACGTGCGCAATGCCGTCTTCGTCGTACGGGTCACCGACAGTGACAAAGCCGTGGCGCTGATAAAAGTGCTGCAAATGCGCCTGCGCGCCGATGCGAATGGGCTGTGGCCCCCACAGCTGCAGCAACTGGCGCACCGCCTCACCCATGAGCGCGTGGCCGAGCTTGAGTGGCCGCGCGGCCGGATCGCTCACCACCCGGCCAATGCTGGCCTCGGCGTACTTCAGCCCCGCCGGCACCAGCCGCGCACTGGCCAGCAGGCGCCCGTCTGGCACCTCGCACAGCAGGTGCAAGCAATCGGCGTCGGCGCCGTCCATGTCCTGAAACACACAGCGCTGCTCCACCACAAACACCTCGCTGCGCAGGCGCAGCAGTGCGTACAAGGTGTGCGGCGACAGCGCCCCCAAGGGCAAACAGCGAAATCCGAAAATGGGGTCAGAGTGCATTTATTGAGGCAAGGCGCGTTGGATGATGGCGCGCAAGTCGGCCGAGGCGCCGAGGCTACCAAAGCTGTGGCCCCATTCGCCGGCGATGCGGCTGTCGCAAAAAGCGGCAAACACCGCCGATGGCGCGGTTTGGGCGAGCAAGGCGGCCTGCACCGCCAGCGCCACGTCTTGGGCCAGGCGACGGCCTTCGACCTCGGTGGCGATCTCCTCCACCCGGGTAGGCAAGGTGGCGGCCAAATGGTCAAAAGCCCGGTGCATGCCTTTGGCCGGCGCCAGTTCGTGGGCCAAGGCAGCGGCGGCGTCGGCCTTGCGCAGCGCGCGCAACAGGTCCAGCGCCATGATATTGCCCGCACCTTCCCAGATGCTGTTGAGCGGCATTTCGCGGTAGATGCGCGCCATGACGCCCTCACCGCCCTCTTCCACATAGCCGTTGCCGCCCATGCACTCCATGGCTTCTTGGGCAAAGTGGCTGCCGCGTTTGCAGATCCAGAACTTGGCCACGGGGGTGAGCAGGCGCTGCATCACCGCTTCGTATTCGGTGTAGGCCGCCAGATCAAAGCTGCGCGCCAGGCGCAGCGACAAGGCGGTGGCGGCCTCGGACTCCAGCGCCAAGTCGGCCAGTACGTTTTGCATCAAAGGCTGTTCGATCAGCGCTTTGCCAAACGCCTTGCGCTGGCGGGTGTGGTGCAGCGCCAGCGACAAGGCGTGGCGCATCAGACCACTGGTGCCCAGGGCGCAATCGAGCCGGGTTAGGGTGCCCATGGCCAGAATCTGCGGCACGCCGCGCCCCTCTTCACCCACCAGCCAAGCGGTGGCGCCCACAAACTCGACCTCGGAGCTGGCGTTGGCCTTGTTGCCCAGCTTGTCTTTGAGTCGCTGAATGCGCACCGTGTTGAGCTTGCCGTCGGGCAAGACACGCGGCAAAAACAAACACGTCAACCCATGGGGCGATTGCGCCAAGATCAAAAACGCGTCGCACATAGGCGCCGAAAAGAACCATTTGTGCCCGGTCACGCGGAAGCGCTGCCCCCAACCGTCGGCGCCGTCGGGCGTGGCTTCGGTGGTGTTGGCGCGCACGTCCGATCCGCCCTGCTTTTCGGTCATGCCCATGCCCATGGTCAGACCGGCCTTTTGGTGCCAGGGCTTGAGCGCGGGATCGTAGGCGCGGGCGGTCAGACCCGGCGCCCAATCGCGGTAAATGGCGGGGTTGCCTTTGAGCGCTGGGGTGACCGCGTAGGTCATGGAGATTGGGCACAGGGTGGACGGCTCCAGCTCGGTGAAGAGCTGGAACGCGGCGGCGCGCGAAATGTGCGCCCCCACGCTCCCCACTTCGTGTGGTTCGCTGCCCCCCAAGGGGGCTGCCGCGCCTTGGGGCGGCCCGGCGTCGCGGCACGTGTGCGTGGCACCAGAAGCCAGCGCCCAAGGCGTGCCGTGCAGGCCCGCCGCGGTGGCCGCCGACATCAGCGCGTGGTAGCTGGGATGGAACTCCACCTCATCGATGCGGTGGCCCAAGCGGCTGTGGCTTTTGATCTGTGGCGTGTGCACATTGGCCAGCCGTGCGTGCTGCTGCATCTCGGCGCTGCCCACCAGCGCACCCACAGCGTGCAGTGGGGCGGTGTCCAGCCCGGGCGCGTTGAAGCGCAAGGCGTCGTGCATCGCCAGGTTGCCGGCAAACAGGTTCACGTCCACCAAGGGTTCAGCTTGGTTAAAGACTTCGTGCGTCGTGTTCACAACAACTCCTTTTGAACGCCAGGGCTCCAAGCAAGGCCACCGCAGATCAGGCTGTGCCGGTCCGCCAGTGGCGCCCCCTTGAGGGGGTTGCGCGCAGCGCGGCGGGGGTGTTCAACAGCCCACGGGGGTGGTCAGATCCGGACGAGTTGCTTGCCAAAGTTCTTGCCCTTGAGCAGGCCCAAAAACGCCTCGGGCGCGCTCTCAATGCCCTGCGCCACCGACTCGCGCGGGCGCAGCTTGCCGCTGCCCACCAACTGGCCCAGCTCGGACAGCGCCTCGGGCCAGACCTCCATGTGTTCGCTGACGATAAAGCCCTGCACCTTCATGCGGTTCACCAGAATCAGCGCCGGGTTGGCCATGGGCAGGGGCGCGCCGTCGTAGCCGGCGATCATGCCGCACACGGCCACCCGGGCAAAGGCGTTGGTGCGCAGCATCACCGCGTCCAGCACCATGCCGCCGACGTTCTCAAAATGGCCGTCGATGCCGTTCGGGCAGGCCGCCTTCAAGGCCTTGGACAGGCTCAGATAGTCCTGGTGTTCTTTGTAATCCACACAGGCGTCAAAGCCCAGTTCATGGACCACGTAGTCGCATTTGTCCTTGCCACCAGCAATGCCCACCACGCGGCAACCGCGCGCCTTGGCCAGCGCGCCATAGGCGCTGCCCACCGCGCCGCTGGCCGCACTCACGGTCACGGTTTCGCCGGCCTTGGGCTCGATGATTTTCACCAAGCCATACCAAGCGGTCACGCCCGGCATGCCCACCGCGCCCAGGTAATGCGACAGCGGCACATGGGTGGTGTCCACCCGGCGCAGATTGCCGGGCACGTTGGCGTCGACCACGCTGTATTCCTGCCAGCCGCCCATGCCCACCACCGAGTCTGCGGGCTTGAATTTGGGGTGGCGCGAATCGACCACCTCGCCCACGGTGCCACCGATCATCACCTCGCCCAGCGGTTGGGGCTGGGCGTAGCTTTTGCTCTCGTTCATGCGCCCGCGCATGTAGGGGTCCAGGCTCAGGTAGTGGTGGCGCACCAACACCTGCCCGTCTTGCAGCGCGGGTGTGTCGGTGGTGATGAGCTTGAAGTTCGACGCACTGGCTTCGCCTTGCGGACGGTTGTCGAGCACGATTTGGCGGTTGTGGGGCATGGGGAGTCTCCTGTGGGTGGTGTTCAAACGGGGTTGCGGCGCAAGGTGGGCAGGCCCACGCCGGCGGCGTCAAAGCCACCGTCGACCGCCAGCACCTGGCCGTTCACATAACTGGCCTCGGGGCTGCACAAAAAGCCGACCGCGTTGGCGATTTCGTCGAGCGAGCCATAACGCGCCAGCGGAATGGTGTCGTGGTAATCGGCGCGGATGGCGGGGGTGTGCACCTGCTTGGCCATCTCGGTTTCCACCGGGCCGGGGGCGATGGCATTGACGCGGATGCCGGCGTTGCCGTATTCCACCGCTTGCTGTTTGGTCAGGTGAATCAGCGCGGCCTTGGACGTGCCATAGGCCACGCGCAGCGTGCTGGCGCGCAGACCCGAAATGGATGCGATGTTGACCACCGCGCCGCCACCGTTTTTGAGCATCAGGGGCGCGCAAGCCTGGGTGCAGATAAAGGGGCCGTCCAGATTGACCGACATCACCCAGCGCCAGTCGTCCAGCGTGGTCTGGCCAATGGGCTTGAACACCGCCACGCCGGCGTTGTTCACCAGCGCGTCGAGCCGGCACCAGCGGGCGTCGATGGCGGCCACCGCCTCGGCCACCTGGGCTGCGTTTGACACGTCGGCCGGCAAGGCCAGCAGGCGCTCGGCACCGTGTTCGGCCACCAGGGCCGCGTGGCTGCT
>CAMBOY010000026.1 GCA_945869245.1 Hydrogenophaga intermedia | reverse complement strand
CCAGCTTGACCAGCAGGCCCAGGCAGGCCAGGGCGGCGGCGCCGGCGCCCGAGGTCACCAGCTTGACCTGTTTCATGTCTTTGCCCACGACTTTGAGGCCGTTCAAAATGGCCGCGCCCACCACAATCGCGGTGCCGTGCTGGTCGTCGTGAAAGACCGGAATCTTCATGCGCTCGCGCAGCTTGCGCTCCACATAAAAACAGTCGGGCGCCTTGATGTCTTCGAGGTTGATGCCACCGAAGGTCGGCTCCAGCGACGCAATGATCTCGACCAGCTTGTCGGGGTCTTTTTCGTTGATTTCGATGTCGAACACATCGATGCCGGCGAACTTTTTGAACAGCACGCCCTTGCCTTCCATCACCGGTTTGGCCGCCAGCGGGCCAATATCGCCCAAGCCCAGCACGGCGGTGCCGTTGGTGATGACGGCCACCAAATTGCCCCGGCTGGTGTATTTGAAGGCGTTGACCGGGTCGGCCACAATTTCTTCGCACGGCGCGGCCACACCGGGCGAGTAGGCCAGCGCCAGATCGCGCTGGTTGGTGAGCTGTTTGGTGGCGGCAATGGCCACTTTGCCGGGCGTTGGAAACTCGTGGTATTCCAGGGCCGCACGCCGCAGTTCGGCGCGTTTGTTTTCTTGTTGGCTGGGCGTGCTCATGGGGGCGGTCTCCTGGGAATATTGCATTATGGAAACGAACGCCGCATTCTAAATCTGCGACGGTGGGCGTACATCGGTGGAACGACGTACAAGGCCATGGTGCATGGGCACATGCGTTTTGACTTTTCGGCTGCCAATGTCCCGGTGTTTGGCAGGGACCTGGCGGTGCATCAGCGCAGGTGCTTGAGTTTTTTGGCCAGAAAGGCTTCGCGCACGCTCAGGCCGCGCGGCCCAGCCACCAGCACTGCTGCGTCCCCGGCGCACAACGGGCCGGCTTGCACCACCGCGCAATACCAGCCGCAGGCCGCGTGGTCCACCATGGTGCGCGCCGCCTGCGGCCAGCCCATGGCGTGGGTGAACTTGAAGCAGGGTTCGCGCGGCGCGGTCACGCGCAGCACCGCGTGCGCAAAGTGCAGCTCGTCGCCGATCCACACCTGGTGTTCGAGCAGCCCCCGGATGCCCAGGTTTTCGCCCAGAAAGCCCGGTGGCAGGCTTGGGTCGAGCGGGCCCAGCGCAGCGGCGCGCTCGCGCTCCCACAGCGGCCAGTGCTCCAGCGGGTAGGCGTACACCGCTTTGTGCAGACCCCCGTGCACCGACAAGTCGGCCTGTTCGTCGCCGGCCAGGCCCAGCGCGTGAGCCTGCACCGGGCCATTGGTACGCTGTTTGCCATAGGCGCTCAGGATGCGCCGTCCGCCCACGCTCCACGGGCGGGCTCGGCCCACCGCGATGTGTTCCAGGTGGACGGTGGGCGGCGCTGCCTCAGTCACGCATCAACCACGCATCAGCGCTTCGATCGCGTCGGGCGCTACCGGCACACCCCGGGTGATGAGTTCGCAGCCGCTGGCGCTGACCACAGCGTCGTCCTCGATGCGGATGCCGATGTGCCAAAACGCCTCGGGCACACCGGGCGCCGGGCGCACATAGATGCCCGGCTCCAGCGTCAGCACCATGCCCTCGCGCAAGATGCGGCTCGGCCGGTCTTTGATCACCTCGCCCGAGAGCGGGTCGCGCCGCTCGCTCACCGTGCCGATTTCGCTCGGCTCCACATAGCTGCCGCAGTCGTGCACATCCAGACCCAGCCAGTGGCCGGTGCGGTGCATATAAAACTGGAAATACGCCCGCTGGGCGATCACGTCGTCGAGCGTGCCGACCTTGTTCGCGTCCAGCAGACCGGTGTCGAGCATGCCCTGCGCCAGCACCCGCACCGCCGCTTCGTGCGGGTCGGTGAAACGCGCGCCGGGCCGGGTGGCGGCCACCGACGCCTCTTGGGCGGCCAGCACCAGCTCGTACAGGGTGCGCTGCGGCCCGCTGAAACGGCCGTTGGCCGGGAAGGTGCGGGTGATGTCGCTGGCGTAGCCGTCGAGCTCGCAGCCGGCGTCGATCAGCACCAGGTCACCGTCGCGGATCGGTGCGGCATCGGCTCGGTAGTGCAGCACACAGGCGTTGGCGCCGCCGGCCACGATGGAGCCATAGGCCGGGTACTGCGAGCCGTGCTGGCGAAATTCGTGCAGCAGCTCGGCGTCGAGGTGGTATTCGCGCAGGTCTTCGCCCGCGCGCAGCATGGCGGCGCTGCGCCGCATGGCGCGTATGTGGGCGCCCGCGCTGATCTGCGCGGCGCGCCGCATGGTAGCGACTTCAAAGCCGTCTTTGATCAAGCGCATTTCATCCAACGGGCCACACAGATCGCGTTGCTGCTCGGGGCATTGGGCGCCGTAACGCACCCGGGCGCGCACCTGCTGCAACCAGCCGTCCACTTGCGCGCTCAGGCCGGGGTGGATGGCAAACGGGAACCACACGGTTTGGCGGTTTTCCAGCAGACGCGGCAGGCGCTGGCCCAGCTCGGCCACCGAGTGAGCCTCGTCCACGCCCAGCGCGTCGGGCGCGGCCGCGGGACCTAAGCGAATGCCGTCCCAGATTTCGCGCTCCAGGTCTTTGGGCTGGCACAGCAAAGTGCTGTGGCCGTCGGCACAGAGAATCAGCCAAGCGTTGGGCTCGGTGAAACCGGTGAGGTAATAAAAATAGCTGTCGAAGCGGTAGAGGTAGTCGCTGTCGCGGTTGCGCGGGCGCTCAGGCGCGGTGGGCACGATGGCGATGCCGCCGGGACCCAGCTGGGCCGCGAGGCGGGCGCGGCGCTGGGCGTACAGGGTGTGGGGGGCTTGGATGTCCATGCCCGCCATTGTGGGCTTTTTTTGGCTGCTTGGCGGACGCGCGGGCGCCAGCGGCGCTCAGCCCAGGGCCTTCAGGCGCTCGGGTGTGCCCACGTCGGTCCAGGCCCCGCTGTACACCTCACCGCTCACCCGGCCAGCGGCCATGGCGCCGCGCAGCAGCGGCGCCAGGGGCGCGGCGCTGCCTTGTGGGTTGCCCTCGGGAATGTCGGTCCAGGGGGCCTGAAACAGCGCGCGCTTGTACAGGCCCACGGTGCTGAAGGTGTGGGTGGGTGTGCCGTCGGCGTGCACCAAGGCGCTGGCGGGGTCGAAGCGGAAATCGCCGCGCGGGTGGTGCTCGGGGTTGGGCACGAGCCAAATGTGGGCCAGCGCCTCGCTGGCGATGAAGCGGCGCACAGTGTCGGGCTGGAACACAAAGTCGGGCGCAAACACATCGCCGGCCAGCACCCAAAACACCTCGCCCAAATGCGGCAGCGCGCGCACCACACCGCCAGCGGTCTCCAGTGCGTAGCCAAAATCCCGGCCCTCGCTCGAGACCCGAATGCGCGCCCGCGCATCGGACCAGGCCGCGCAGTGGGCCTCGATTTGCTCACCAAGCCAAGCGGTGTTGACCACAATGTCGTGCACCCCGGCGTCCTGCAGCGCCTGCAACGGCCAGTCCATCAGTGCCCGGCCGCGCACCGGCAGCAGCGGCTTGGGCGTGTGGTCGGTCAAGGGCCGCATGCGCATGCCCCGACCGGCCGCCAAGATCATAGCGGAGACGGGAGGCATGGTGTGGCGGTCGGTCGGTTCGGACATGGGTCAATCGGCTCTCGGGATGAATACATTATTCCTCAGGCCTTGGCCGTCGACACAGGGTGTCGACGAGCGTGCGCGCACCCGGTGGCTCCGGGGTGTTCGGGTTCGCCCCTAGCCAGCCCGATAAAATACCGGGTTGGCCGCACCGACCGGGCGCGCCGGCTCGCCGGGCCCACCCGCCCGCTCATTCAACCATCCGACCCGACCCATGTCCGACCTCGCCCCCAACCGCACCGCAGTCACCCCGGCCACGCAGGCCAACGCCATTCGCGCCCTGGCCATGGACGCGGTGCAGGCCGCCAACTCCGGCCACCCGGGCGCGCCCATGGGCATGGCCGACATGGCGGTGGCACTCTGGGGCCGCCATCTGCGCCACAACCCGAGCAACCCCGCATGGGCCAACCGCGACCGCTTTGTGCTGTCCAACGGCCACGGCTCGATGCTGATTTATGCGCTGCTGCACCTGACCGGCTACAAGCTGCCCATTGAGGAACTCAAGAACTTCCGCCAGCTGCACAGCAAGACCGCGGGCCACCCCGAAGTGGGCATCACCCCCGGCGTGGAAACCACCACCGGCCCGCTGGGCCAGGGCATCACCAACGCGGTGGGCATGGCGCTGGCCGAGAAGCTGCTGGCCGCCGAATTCAACCGCGAAGGCCACTCGGTAGTTGACCACCACACCTATGTTTTCCTGGGCGATGGGTGCTTAATGGAAGGCATCAGCCACGAAGCCGTGGCCCTGGCTGGCGCCTGGAAGCTCAACAAGCTGGTGGCGCTGTACGACGACAACGGCATTTCCATCGACGGCCAAGTGGCGCCCTGGTTCATCGACAACACGCCCCAGCGTTTTGAGGCCTGCGGCTGGAACGTGATCCGCGCGGTAGACGGCCACGATGTGGACGCGGTGGACCGCGCCATTGCCGACGCCAAAAACAGCGCCGACAAGCCGACGTTGATTTGCTGCAAGACCGCCATTGGCAAGGGCAGCCCGAACCGCGCCAACACCGCCAAGGCGCACGGCGAGCCGCTGGGCGCCGAAGAAATCAAGCTGACCCGCGAAGCCCTGGGCTGGACCCACGAGCCCTTCAAGATTCCGAAGGACGTGTACGCCGCTTGGGACGCCAAGGCCGCCGGCAAAGCCGCCGAGGCCGCTTGGAACAACAGCTTCAAAGCCTACAAAGCCGCCCATCCGGCGCTGGCCAAAGAGTTTGTGCGCCGCATGCAAGGCGAGCTGCCCAAAAACTTCCACCAGACCGCTTTCGACGCGGTGGTGTCAGCCCACACCAAGGCCGAAACCGTGGCCAGCCGCAAGGCCAGCCAGATTGCGCTGGAGCATTTCACCGCCGCTCTGCCCGAGCTGCTGGGTGGCTCGGCCGACCTGACCGGCTCCAACCTGACCAACACCAAGAGCACGCCCAATCTGCGTTTTGATCTGGCCGGTGACGTGGTGAAGAACGAGGCCGGCCAGGGTGGCCGCCACATCAACTACGGCGTGCGCGAATTCGGCATGGCCGCCATCATGAACGGCGTGGCGCTGCACGGTGGTTACATCCCCTACGGCGGCACCTTCCTGACCTTCAGCGACTACAGCCGCAACGCGATCCGCATGGCCGCGCTGATGAAGCAGCGCGTGATCCATGTGTTCACCCACGACTCCATCGGCCTGGGCGAAGACGGCCCGACCCACCAGTCGATCGAACACGTGGCCAGCCTGCGCCTGATTCCCAACCTAGACGTTTGGCGTCCGGGCGACACCGCCGAGACGGCGGTGGCCTGGGCTGTGGCGCTGCAAAACACCAGCCGCCCGACCGCGCTGTGCCTGTCGCGCCAGAACCTGCCCTACGCGCCCAAGACCGATTTGGCCGACATCAGCAAGGGCGCCTATGTGCTGTCCGAGCCGGCCGACGTGGGGCTGAAGAAAAAAGCGCAGGCGGTGCTCATCGCCACCGGCTCCGAGGTGCAGCTTGCACTCAAGGCACAGGAGCGTCTGGCCAAAGAATTCAAGATCGCCGTTCGGGTGGTCTCCATGCCCAGCACCACCACCTTTGACCGCCAGGACGCCGCTTACAAAGCCGCGGTGCTGCCGGCCGGCCTGCCGCGCATCGCGGTGGAAATGGGTTGCACCGACGGCTGGTGGAAGTACGGCGTATCGGCGGTGGTGGGCATCGACACCTACGGCGAGTCGGCGCCCGCGCCGGTGCTGTTCCAACACTTCGGTTTCACGCCCGAGAACGTGGCCGACACCGTGCGCGCTGCGCTGCAGCGCCGCTGATCCGGTGCCGGGGCGCCCCCAGCGGCGCCCCTAGGGGATCAGGTCCGTGAAAGGGCGGTCCTCTACAAACCGGTTACGTACCTGTTCTGTAACTTTCTTTCCGAGTGATCATGAGCATCAAAGTAGGCATCAACGGCTTTGGCCGCATCGGCCGCCTCGCCCTGCGCGCCGCCCTCAAGCACGGCTACAAAGACATCCAGATTGTGGGCATCAACGACCCCAAGCCGGCCGACTATCTGGCCTATATGTTGAAGTTCGACAGCGTGCATGGCCGCTTTGACGGTACCGTCGAGCACGAACCCGATGCGCTGATCGTCAACGGCAAGCGCATTGCCCTGTCGCACGAGCGCGACGCGCACAACCTGCGCTGGGGCGCCATGGGTGTGGACATTGTGTTGGAATGCACCGGCCACTACCTGACCGAACCCACCAGCCAGATGCACATCGCAGCCGGTGCCAAAAAGGTGGTGATCTCGGCGCCGTCCAAAGACGCCATTCCGATGTTCGTCTACGGCGTCAACCACAAAAAATACGCCGGCGAGGCCATTGTCAGCAACGCCAGCTGCACCACCAACTGCCTGGCCCCGGTGGCCAAGGTGCTCAACGACAAATGGGGCATCAAGCGCGGGCTGATGACCACGGTGCACGCCGCCACCGCCAGCCAGGCCACGGTGGACAGCTCGTCGCGCAAGGACTGGCGCGGCGGCCGGGGCATTTTGGAAAACATCATCCCCAGCAGCACCGGCGCGGCCAAGGCGGTGGGCAAGGTGATTCCCGAGCTGAACAAAAAAATCACCGGCATGGCTTTTCGGGTGCCGACCAGCGACGTGTCGGTGGTGGACCTGACGATTGAGCTGGAAAACGAGGCCAGCTACGAAGAGGTGTGCCTTGAGATGAAGGCGCAGAGCGAAGGCAAGCTCAAGGGCGTGCTGGGCTACACCGACGAAAAAGTGGTGTCCACCGACTTCCGTGGCGAGCCCTGCGCCAGCGTGTTCGACGCCACCGCCGGCATCGCACTCGACAAAAACTTCATGAAGATCGTGGCCTGGTACGACAACGACTGGGGTTACGCCAAGCAGTGCCTGGAAATGATCCGCGTGGTGGCTAAGCACCCCGGCTGAACGTGGCCTTGCCTCGGCACCAAACCGCCCCCTGGGGCGGTTTTTTGTGCCTGCTCGGTGGTGTGGCCGGTTACGAAACCGCAACAAGCACCGAAAGATGAGCGCATGTAACCAATAATCCCGAGAATACGTAACCCAGTTACAACTCAGGAGATCCACACATGACCACCCGCATCGGCATCAACGGTTTCGGACGCATCGGCCGCATGGTGTTTCGCGCCGCGATCCAGAACTTCCAGGACGTGCAAGTCGTGGCCATCAACGACCTGCTGGAGCCCGAGTACTTGGCCTATATGCTGCAGTACGACAGCGTGCACGGCCGTTTTAAGGGCGAGGTGTCGGTGCGCGACGGCGCCCTGGTGGTCAATGGCCAAACCATTCGCCTCACCGCCGAGCGCGACCCGGCCAACCTGAAGTGGGGCGAGGTCGGCGCCGATGTGGTGATCGAATCGACCGGCATTTTTCTGGACAAGGCCGGTGCCCAGAAGCACCTGGACGCGGGCGCCAAGAAGGTGATCATGTCGGCGCCGTCGAAAGACGACACCCCCATGTTCGTCTACGGCGTGAACCACCAGAGCTACGCCGGCCAGGCCATCGTCAGCAACGCCAGCTGCACCACCAACTGCCTGGCGCCGCTGGCCAAGGTGCTGCACGACAAATGGGGCATCAAGCGCGGCCTCATGACCACGGTGCACGCCACCACCGCCACCCAAAAAACCGTGGACAGCCCAAGCAACAAAGACTGGCGCGGCGGTCGCGGCATTTTGGAAAACATCATTCCCAGCAGCACCGGCGCGGCCAAGGCGGTGGGTGTGGTCTTGCCCGCACTCAAGGGCAAGCTCACCGGCATGGCGTTTCGGGTGCCCACCAGCGATGTGTCGGTGGTGGACCTGACCGCCGAACTCAACATCCCCGCCAGCTACGCCGAGATTTGCGCCGAAATGCTGGCGCAGAGCCAAGGCGCCATGAAAGGTGTGCTGGGCTACACCACCGACAAGGTGGTGTCGACCGACTTCCGGGGCGAGGTCTGCACCAGTGTGTTCGATGCCGACGCCGGCATTGCGCTGGACAGCACCTTTGTGAAGCTGGTGGCCTGGTACGACAACGAGTGGGGCTACTCGAACAAGTGCCTGGAGATGGCCCGGGTGGTCAACGCCGGCTGAGGCCCGCACCGCTGGCTGCCTCCAGCGGCTGGTCTTATTCGCAGCGTTGCAGCCGCTTGCCGTTGGCTGGCATGGCGTCGTATTGGGCTTTTGTGATGGCTTCAAGGCGCAGGTTGTAGCGCTTGAGGTCGGGCCGCTCCGGCTGCACCCGGGCGGTGCGCACGCCTTGGGGCCGCAGGGCAATCAAGCCGTCCTGGGCGGCGGCCTCGCTGTCAAAGCTGCCCAGCGAGATGCCAAACGCCCAAGGCCCGCCCCGCAGCTCTTGGAAGGTCAGCCCCAGGCGCGTCAATTCGCCCTTTTTGCGCTCCAGTTGTGCCGCGTCGTAGCGCCCCATGTAGAGAATCCAGCGGCCGTTGCCCGGCTCTTCGCTCACGCGCCAGGCGCCGTCGGGCAACTCCAGGTCTTTGATGCGGCCTTGCCACACCGCCCACTGCTCAGGGCTCAGGCCATCGACCTTCCAGCAGGCCGTGGCGGTGCTGGCGGGCGTGGCAGCGGAGCTGGCAGGGGCGGTCGGTGCCGCCTCGGGTGCTGGTGTGGCGGGGCTGTCGGCCGGGCGCTCGGCCAGCACCGGCTCAGTCACTGGGGCAGCGACTGGCGCGGCCGGTGTGGGCGGGTTCAACAGCACCACCGTCTCGGGCGCGATCTGTTGCGCCAAGCGCTGCGGCTCAGACGCGGTGTCGGCTGGCCAGCCGAGCGCGGCCAAGTGGCCCTGGCTCCAGGCAAAAAACACGGCGTTGGCCGCCAGCAGCGCAATCACAAGGCCTCTCAACATGGGCGCACACTCACTTCGTGTTGGGTCAGGACCAGCGGTCCGGTGTCGGTCACTAGGCGCAGCGCACCACTGGCGTCCACGCCATCGGCTAGGCCGGTTTGACCGTTGGAGATGTTCACCCGCAGGCCGCGCAAGGCGTCGCGCTCAGCAAAAGCGGCCGCCAGCGGAGCAAAGCCCTCGCGCTCAAAGCGCAGCAAGGCGTGCGCCAGCGGCGCGGCCACGGCTTCGAGCACCTGGCCCACACGGGCCTGCGGCCACCACTCAGCCAGCGCCGCTGGCGCCACGGGTGTGGCTGCGTCGGCGGCCTGCGCTGGGGGCAGTGCGCTCGGTGGGCGCAGGTTGATGCCCACCCCCACCACCACCCAGCGGGCTGGTGTCGGGGCGCTCAGGTTGGCGGTTTCCACCAGAATGCCGCCGAGCTTGCGCCCGTCGAGCCACAGATCGTTGGGCCACTTGAGCCGCACCCGGGGGTGCAGGGCCTGCGCCAGCGCCAAGCCCACCGCCAACGACAGGCCAGACCAGTCGTGGGGCGCCAGCGGCAGGCCGATCGAGAACGTGAGCGCGTCGCCCGGCTCACCAATCCAGCGCTTGCCCATGCGCCCGCGCCCGGCGGTTTGGTGTTCGGCCACCAACAGACAGGCATCGGTCTGGCCGGCGCGCGCGCGGCGCATCAGTTCGGCGTTGCTGGAGTCGATCTCGGCCAGCGCTTCGACACTGAAGCCCGGCAGCCAGGGCGCGACCTGGGTCCACACCGTCTCTAGGTGCCCAGCCAGCAGGGGGTCGCGCGCAGGGGTGGCCATGGCGGCCTCAGCCCAGACGGGTGGCGCGGCCGGCGCGCTTGGGCGCCAGCAGGGTGCCTCGGCAAGCGGGCGCGCCGCACCAGCAGGGGTACTGGGCCTTGAGCGTCTTGGTGTAAGGCTCGTCGATCACCAGGCCGTAGTCGTAGAACAGTTCTTCGCCAGCGCGGATGTTGCGCAGCGCGCGGATGTAAACCCGCCCACCATCGATCTCGGCTTCGCAGTTGGGCGCGCAGCTGTGGTTGATCCAGCGCGCCGAGTTGCCACCAAACTTGGCGTCGATGACCCGGCTCTCGTCGATGTGGAAATAAAAGGTGTGGTTCGGGTCGCTGGGGTCGTGCGGGTGGCGGCGCAAGGCCTCGTCCCAGGTGATGACCTCGCCGGTGTACTCAATCAGGGTCTCGCCTTCGGCCAGGTCCAACAGCGCGTACACCCCTTTGCCATGCACCCCCGAGCGGCGCACCTGGATGCGACGAACCGGCGTCGAGCGGGGGGAGCTGGGGGCGGTGGATTTCACGGCGGCAGATTTTTGGTAAGGTGGTTGCATGCAGGTGCGCGCGGGTGTGCGCCTGCGCCCCCGTGCGTGTACGCGCGAGAGACGAGCGGATTGTAGAGATGAAAAACAGCGGTTCCGACAAAACATTGGTCATTGCCGAGAAGCCCTCTGTGGCCCAGGACATCGTGCGTGCGCTCACGCCGGTGGTGGGCAAGTTCGAGAAACACGACGACCACTTCGAAAACGAGCGCTATGTGGTCACCTCGGCGGTGGGCCACTTGGTGGAGATCGCCGCGCCCGAGCAGTTCGATGTGAAGCGCGGCAAATGGAGCTTTGCCCACTTGCCGGTGCTGCCGCCTTTCTTTGACTTGAAGCCGATCGACAAAACCAAATCGCGGCTCAACGCGGTGGTCAAGCTCGCCAAGCGCAAAGACGTGGGCGCACTCGTCAACGCCTGCGACGCGGGCCGCGAGGGTGAGCTGATTTTTCGCTTGATCGAGCAGTACGCCGGCGGCGCCAAGCCGCTGGGCAAACCGGTGCAGCGTCTGTGGCTGCAGTCGATGACGCCCGCGGCCATTCGCGACGGCTTTGATCAATTGCGCAGCGATGTGCAAATGCGCCCACTGGCCGACGCCGCGCGCAGCCGCTCAGAAGCCGACTGGCTGGTCGGCATCAACGGCACCCGCGCCATGACCGCCTTCAATTCGCGCGACGGCGGCTTTTTCTTAACCACCGTGGGCCGGGTGCAGACCCCCACGCTGGCGGTGGTGGTGGAGCGGGAAGAAAAGATCCGCGCCCACCAAGCGCGCGACTATTGGGAAATCCACGCGTCCTTTTTGGCCGAGGCCGGTGAATACCCAGCCAAATGGTTCGATCCGAACTTCAAGAAGCCCAGCGGCGACGACGCCGACCCCGACGCCCGCGCCGACCGGGTGTGGGACCAGCGCGCAGCCTTGGCCATCGTGGAAGCGGTGCGCGGCAAAACCGCCAGCGTGACCGAAGAGAGCAAGCCCACCACCCAGGCCAGCGGCCTGCTGTACGACCTGACCAGCCTGCAGCGCGAAGCCAACGGCCGCTTTGGATTTTCGGCCAAGACCACGCTGCAGTTGGCGCAAAGCCTGTACGAGCGGCACAAGGCGCTGACCTACCCGCGAACCGATTCGCGCGCCCTGCCCGAGGACTATCTGCCTACGGTCAAACAAACCTTCGAAATGCTGGCCGACAGCGGCATGCGCCACCTGGCGCCGCACGCCCTGACCGCGCTCAACCAGAACTACGTCCGCCCGAGCAAGCGCATCTTCGACAACAGCAAGGTCAGCGACCACTTCGCCATCATCCCGACGCTGCAGGCGCCCAGCGGCTTGTCCGACGCCGAACAAAAACTCTACGACCTGGTGGTGCGCCGCTTCACTGCGGTGTTCTTCCCCAGTGCCGAGTTCATGGTGACCACGCGCATTTCAACCGTGCTCGGCCATTCCTTCAAGACCGAGGGCAAGGTGCTGGTCAAACCGGGCTGGATGGCGGTCTACGGCAAGGAAGCGGCCGAAGATGTGGAAGGCGCCAAGGACGGCGACAAAGGCCAGAACCTGGTGCCGGTGCGCGAGGGAGAAACTGTGCGCACCGAATCGGTCGAGGCCAAAGGCCTGCGCACCAAGCCGCCGGCGCGCTATTCCGAAGCCACGCTGCTGGGCGCCATGGAAGGCGCGGGCAAGACAATCGACGACGATGAGCTGCGCGAAGCCATGCAGGAAAAAGGTCTGGGCACTCCGGCCACGCGCGCGGCCATCATCGAAGGCTTGTTGAACGAGAAGTACATGCTGCGCGAAGGCCGCGAGCTGATTCCGACCGCCAAGGCCTTCCAGCTCATGACGCTGTTGCGTGGCCTGGGGGTGGAGGAACTCTCCAAGCCCGAGCTGACGGGGGAGTGGGAACACAAGCTCGCGCAGATGGAGCGCGGCCAGCTCAGCCGCGAGGCCTTCATGGCCGAGATCGCCGCCATGACCGAACGCCTGGTGAGAAAAGCCAAGGAATACGACCGCGACACCGTACCGGGCAACTACGCCACACTGGAGTCGCCCTGCCCGAACTGCGGCGGAGTGGTCAAGGAAAACTACCGCCGTTACACCTGCACCGGCGCCGACGGCAGCAGCGACGGTTGCGGTTTTTCTTTCACCAAATCGCCCGCTGGCCGCACGTTTGAGCAGCACGAGGCCGAGGCCTTTGTGCGCGACAAGCGCATTGGCCCGCTGGACGGTTTCCGCTCCAAGGCCGGCTGGCCCTTTGTGGCCGAAATGGCACTGGCCTACAACGAAGACGACAAGAACTGGAAGCTCGAATTCGACTTTGGCGACGACAAAAACGCCGAGGAAAGTGGCGAGCTGGTGGACTTTGGCGCCAGCGTGTCGCTCGGCGCCTGCCCGGTGTGCGGCAGCCCGGTGCACGAGCACGGCAGCAACTATGTCTGCAGCAAGGCGGTGCCCACGCTGGCGCAGCCCACCCCGAGCTGTACCTTCAAAAGCGGCAAGGTGATCTTGCAGCAGGCGGTGGAGCCCGAGCAGATGAGCAAGCTGCTCGCCACTGGCAAGACCGACCTGCTCGACAAGTTTGTGTCCATGCGCACCCGCCGCTCGTTCAAGGCTTTCCTGGCCTGGGACGCCACCGCCGGCAAAGTGAACTTTGAGTTCGAGGTGCGCGACAGCAAGTACCCGCCGCGCAAAACGGCAGCGGCCAAGGCGCCGGCCAAAACGGCCAGCAAAACCGCCAAGGCCCCGGCCAAAAAAGCGGCCACCAAAAAAGCCGCTGCGCCGCGCAAAGCCGCCGCTGGCAAAGCGCCGAGTGCGGCACTCGCGGCGGTGATCGGGCCGGAACCGGTGTCGCGCCCCGAAGCGATGAAAAAAATCTGGGACTACATCAAGTCGCGCAATCTGCAAGACCCGGCCGACAAGCGCCGCATCAACGCCGACGCGGCGCTGGCGGCGGTGTTTGGCAAGCCACAGGCCGGCATGTTCGAGATCGCGGGCCTGATCGGCGGGCATTTCCAGGACTGAGCGCCCGCCACTGTCGCGCCCGCTGCGCGGCGGCGCTGTGGCGGGCGCACCTTCGGGTTATGCTTTTTGCTCCATCGACCACGGAGACACTGCCATGAGCCTGAAACTGTTTTACGCGCCCGGCGCCTGCTCGTTTGTGCCGCACAGCCTGCTGGAGCTCGCTGGCGCCGAGTTTGAACCCGCTCTGGTCAAGCTGCACAAAGGCGAGCAGCGCAGCGCCGAGTACCTGGCGCTCAACCCACACGGCCAGGTGCCTTTGCTGGTCGACGGCGGCGAGGCCATCACGCAGATCGTCGCCATCGTGCTGCACATCGACGCGCGCTTCCCGCAAGCCGGCCTGTTGCCACCCAGCGGCATGGCCCGCACCCGCGCCCTGTCCACCCTGATGTGGATGAACAACACGGTGCATCCCACCTTCACCCATGTGTTCATGCCGCAGAAGTTCACCGACGACGCGGGCGCGCAGGCGGCCATCAAACAGCACGCGGTGGCGGTGTACCGGGGCTTGCTCGGCGAATTGGAGGCGACGGCCGCCCACGCTGGGCCGTGGCTCGGCGGTGAACACCCCGGTGCGCTCGACGCCTACGCGCTCACGCTGCTGCGCTGGGGCGGATTCGCTGGCATTGACCCCGAGACATGCCCCGCCACCTGGACCCTGGCGCAGCGCTTTGCCGCGCTGCCGGCAGTGGCCCGGGTGGTGGAGCGCGAAAAGCTGCAGCTCAATGTGTACAAGCCCGCCTGAGGCGGCGCATCGCGTGTGAGCCTGCACCTGCAGACCCTGGCCCTCACCCTGATGGGCGTGAGTGGGCTGTTTTTGCTGGCGTTCGCTTACCTGGGCATTCGCCACCGCTGGAGCACCGGTGCGCGCTGGTGGGCGACGGCGGCGGTGTCCACCATGGGCGTGGTGGCCTTGCTCTACGACCCCACGGCGTATGGCACACCGGCCTACTTTGGCGGATTTGTTCTGCTGACGTATTGCAGTTTTCTGCACTGGGCCGGGTCGCGGGCCCATTTGGGACTGTCGTGGCGCTGGTCGGGTTTGGTGGTGGGCTCGGTGCTGGCCTGGTTGCCACCGCTGTGGCTGTCTTTGGTGCAGCCGGCAGCGGGTTTGCCTGTGTTGGTGGCCGGTTTGTGCGTCGCTGTGGTGTGGTTTTCATCGAACTGCGCCATCGACATTGTTCGCCACGGCAACGAGCGGCTCGAACCTGAGTTGCGCTGGTTGCGGTGGCAATCGTGGGCCGAGGTGCTGGCGTCTGTGTTGGTGTTGGGCTGGATGCTGGCCCACACGCCCGGGCGTGAAGATACGTCTTGGTTCACCGCCCTGGTGCCGCTCTACATTGTGCCGACCGCCTCGCGCTTGGGCATGTACTTTTTGCTGTACGTGCGCGACCTGGAAACTGGTCGCCAGCGTGATCGCCAAGCGCTGCGCGCGAGCCAGGCGGAGCTGCAGTCGCTGGTGCACAACCTGGGCGCAGGGGTGCTGGTGCTCGATGCGCACCACAGTCTGCAGCTGGCCAACCGCGCGGCGCAGCGGTTTTTTGCACCACTGACACCCTTGGTCCATGGCCGCTGTTTGCCCTGGGCCGATTGGCAGGTGGTCGACGCCGACAACCATGCGCTGGACATGGCGCAGGGCCTGCCTGCGGGCGACTGGCACGATCGGGTGTTGGGCATTGGCCTGCGCGGCGCGCCCGAGCGCGAGCGCATCTGGGCCTTGGTCAACACCTTTGACGTGGGCGCTGTGGCGCCCCGGCGGGTGCTGACACTGGTCGACATCACCGCGCTGCGGCGTGCCCAGCAAGAGCAGCGAGAACTGCAAATCACCTTGGCCGAAGGGCAGCGGGTGCGCGCGCTGGGTACCTTGGCCGGTGGCGTGGCGCACGATTTCAACAACATCTTGACCGCGATTTTGGGCAATGCGCAGGTCATGCAGCGCGCCTTGGCACGCACCACGGCGGGGCCGGTGGACGAGCACTGGCTGGCGGAACAACGCGAGAGCGCCGATGCGGTGGCCGCTGCAGCACGCCGGGGCCGCGAGCTGGTGCGCCAGATTCTGTCCTATGGCCGGCGCAGCCCCCTGCAATGGCAACGTTGCCGGCTGGCCGATGTGGTGCACGAGGTGTTGCGCCTGTTGCGTGTGCAGCTGCCGGTGTCCGCTCGTTTGCGGGTGGATGTGCCCGCCGATTTGCCCGAGGTGTGGGGCGATCCGACCCAGCTCACCCAGGCCTTGCTCAATCTGGGCACCAACGCCGCCCACGCCTTGCCCGATGGCCAGGGCTTGATTGAAGTTGTCGCGCGCGCACTCGACCGCAGCGACGCCGCCTTGCCCGCCGAGTGGGTGCGTGGACTGGACGCCTCGGTGCAGCAAGTGTTGTGCATTGAGGTGAGCGACACCGGCGTGGGCATGTTACCCGAGACCTTGGAGCGCATGTACGAACCCTTTTTCACCACCAAACCCCAGGGCCTGGGTACCGGGCTGGGCCTGCCGGTGGTGCAAGGCGTGGTGCACGCACACGGGGGCGCGATTGAGGTCGCGTCGCGGCCCGGGCAGGGCACCCGCGTGGCGCTGTTTTTGTTGCCTGCCACCGGGGCGACGGCGCAAGCGCCGGTCGCGGTGCACCCGACCACGCCTGTGCGCCCCTTGGTGGCCCGGCGGGTGATGCTGGTCGACGACGATGCGGCGGTGGCCCGCGCTGCGCAGCGCGTGTTGCAACTGGCCGGCCACCCGTGTGAGGTGTACGGCGATCCGCTGCAAGCGCTGCAACGCCTGCAGGGCGACGGCGGTTTGCCCGATTTGCTGGTGCTGGACCACCGCATGGGCGGCATGGATGGATTTGCGTTGGCGCAGCGCGTGCGCGAGCGCCACCCCGAGCTGCCCATGGTCATGATGTCGTCCCAAGTGGAGCCTGGCTTGGAGGCCCAAGCCCAGGCCTTGGGTCTGCGCGGGATCTGGCTCAAAAGCGACTGCGTCGAGACGCTCGGTGACTGGGTGGAGCGCGCGCTCAGCGCAGCGCCGGGCCCGCACTGAGGCCGGGTTCAGCGCATCGCGTCGGGGGCGGCAAAACGGATCGACAGCCGCAGGCCCGGGCGGGTCTGGCCGGAGTGGGCGTCTTCCATCACCAGCGTGGCGCCATGTTGCTGCACCACTTCGTTGACGATGGCCAGCCCCAGGCCCGAACCGTCCACATTGGTGCCCAGCGCGCGGTAGAAGGGCTGCAGCACCAAATCGCGCTCGGCCACCGGAATGCCCGGGCCGTTGTCCTCCACCTGCAGCACCTGCACCTTGCTGTAGCGGTCGATCAGGATGCGCGCGGTCACCACGCCACCACGGCCGCTGTAGTGCATCGCGTTGTCGATCAGGTTGCGCACCATTTCCTGCAACAAGGTGGCGTTGCCCTCGATGTGGCAGTCCAGCGGCGTCTCCTCAGGGCCTTCGTAGCCCAAGTCGACGCTGTGCTCCAGCGCACGCGGCACCGAATCGCGCACCACGTCAAGCACCAGGCGCGCCAAATCGATCGGCGCCACCGGCAGGCTGCGGCCGGTGGTTTCGGCGCGCGCCAGCGCCAACAATTGGTTGACCGTGTGGGTGGCGCGGATGCTGGAGCGGGCGATTTGCTGCAGCGAGCCGCGAATGCCTTGGGGGTTGGTTTCGCGTTGCGCCAGCTCGGCCTGCATGCGCAAACCGGCCAAGGGCGTTTTGAGCTGGTGCGCGGCGTCGGCCAAGAACCGCTTTTGGGTGCCCAGCGAGGTGGTCAGCCGAGTCAGCAAGTCGTTGATCGAATCCACCAGCGGCGCCACTTCTTGCGGAATGTGGCTCTCTTCGATCGGGCTTAAGTCGTCGGGCTTGCGCGCGCGGATGCGTTGCTCCAGATCGGACAGCGGGCGGATGCCGCGCACCAGCGCCAGCCACACCAGCAGCACCGCCAGCGGCAAGATGATGAACTGCGGCACCATCACGCCCTTGATGATCTCGGCCGCCAGCGTCGAGCGCTTGCCCTTGGTCTCGGCCATCTGCATCAGCACCAGCCGCTCGCCACCGGTGCGGGTCAACCACACATAGGCCACCCGCACGGGGTCGCCGCGCACCACGTCGTCGCGCAGCATCACCTTGCCAGGCTCGGGCGTGCTGTTGTCGTTGGGCAGCGGCAGGTCGTCTTCGCCCGCGATCAAGCCGCGGCGCGGATCGATCAACTGGTAATAAATCAGGTCGGTGTCGTCGGCCCGCAGCAGGTCGCGCGCTTGGGGCGTGAGCTCAAAACGCACCTGGTTGCCTTGGGTCTGCACAAACTGGCTCAGGGTTTGCAAATTGAAGGCCAGGGCGCGGTCAAAGGGTTTGGCGGCGATGTTTTGCGCCACAAACCAGGTCAGGGCCAGACTCAGCGGCCACAGCAGCAGCAGCGGCGTGAGCATCCAGTCCAGAATTTCGCCGAACAGGCTGCGCTGCTCGCGCTGGAACAGACCCAGCGACAGCGGTGGGCTGTCGGGCTCGGCCTGGGCCATATCAGTGCGGTATCTTCTCTAAGCAATAGCCTAGGCCACGCACCGTGGCGATGCGGATCGGTCCTTTTTCGATCTTCTTGCGCAGGCGGTGGATGTACACCTCGATCGCGTTGTTGCTCACCTCTTCGCCCCACTCGCACAGGCGCTCCACCAGCTGGTCTTTGCTCACCAGGCGGCCGGCGCGCTGCAGCAGCACCTCCAGCAGGCCCAGTTCGCGCGCTGAGAGCTCCACCATCTTGCCGTCGATGGTGGCCACCCGACCGGCCTGGTCGTACTCCAGCGGGCCGTGTTTGATGGTGTTGGTGGTGCCCCCCATGCCACGCCGGCCCAGGGCCCGCACCCGGGCTTCGAGTTCCTGCAGCGAAAACGGCTTGGCCATGTAGTCGTCGGCGCCGTAGTCCAGCCCCTTGACGCGTTCTTCCACGCTGTCGGCGGCGGTGAGGATGAGCACCGGCATGGCCGAGCCGCGCGAGCGCAGGCGTTTGAGTACCTCTAGGCCGTGCAGCTTGGGCAAGCCCAAGTCGAGGATCAGCAAATCGAATTCGTTGTTGGTCATCAAGGCCGCGTCGGCCTCGCTGCCACTCGTGACATGGTCGACCGCTGCGCCCGCTGCGCGCAGGCTGCGCAGCAAACCGTCGGCCAGCACCTGGTCGTCTTCGGCAATCAGAATTCGCATCTCAGGCCCCTCGCTTGGGTGTGCAGCGGGAGACCGGGCCATCGCCGGGGCAGCCAGAGTGGCCGTGTCGCTTATCGGGGCTCATGTTGTCTCCTAGCCATTTGGTAACCATTTTATGCCTTCAGCCCTGCACATAGGCCTCTAGGCCTAAGCGCGCCACCGTGGCGACGTCGGTGCCCACGGCCGCGTCGAAGTCGCGCTGCGCCTGCGCCACCGCACGCTCAAAGGCCTCGCGCCATTGCAGACCCTGTGTGGTGTAGACCACCCGGCGCGCCCGCGCGTCCAGTGGGTCGGCGCTGCGGGTCACCAAGCCCCACGCCTCGCACTGGTTCACCAGGTCGCCCATGGCCTGCTTGCTCATGCCCGCGGTCTCGGCCAACTGGGTCAGGCGCGCGCCCTGCAGCGGCAGGTGGCGGGTGATGTGGATGTGGGCGGCACCGATCTGGTGGCGCGCCGCCAGGTTGGACAACGCCATGGGCGCCAGCGGGTCGTGCGTCATGTGGGCCAGCACGGCGGCGTCAAAGCGCTGCAGCGCCATGGCCAGCAAGCGCCCCAGATGGGCGCTGAGCCAGCGCTCGTCGGGGGCTGAGGCGGGTGTTTTCATCGGCAAATAGTAAGGCAAACTGACCATTTAATCAATGTTTTGACAGATACAAGCCGCTACACTGCTGGTCATGCATACAGCTGTACGGAACCACACTGTATGACCACCCCCCACCTTTAAGGAGCATCCCATGGAAACC
>CAMBOY010000025.1 GCA_945869245.1 Hydrogenophaga intermedia | reverse complement strand
TTCAGCCTTGGCGGTTTGCTCATGTCTGTGCCGATGGAGCCCTTCAGTGGCGGATGCGGCGCAACTGCTCGGTCACGCCGATGCAGTTGTTGTCGCTGTTCGCCACGCTGGCGCTGTTGTCGCTGGGTATTGCTGTGTTTTTTTGGTGGCAGGGCGCCCTGTTGGTGTTGCCCTTCACCCTGCTGGAATTGCTCGCATTGGGTGTGGCGTTTCGGGTGTATGCCCGCCACGCCACCGACGGAGAGGTGGTCGATTTGCAGGCCGACGGACTCCGTGTGCAGCGCGAGGAGGCGGGTGTGGTGACCACCGACTGGTTTGAGCCGTCGCAGGTGCGCATTGGCTTACCGGAGAAACCCAGTGATCTCATTGCGATTCGGGCCGGTCGGCGTGAGCTTCGCTTGGGGCGACATGTGCGGCCTGAAGTTCGGCGCGTTTTGGGTCGCGAGATCCGAAAAGCCCTGGGTCATGGCAATGTGGGCGCATGTTGACAGCGCATCGTCGGAAAATTTGTTGTAATCTGTGTTGATATAAATCAATGCTTATATTTGAGGCGTGTAACGTGAGCAAAATGAAGCAAGCGGCAATGTCCCTTTACCAGCGGTTGAAAGCTGCGCGCGCCGCCGGTGCCACGGCGGTGCTGGGTTTGGGTGCTTGGACCCAGGTGATGGCCCAGCAAGTGAACGACTTGCCTGGAGGCCCTGCCGTCAACCAGCTCAATTTCGCGCCGCCGGTGACCAAAATCGCCGAGCAGCAGCACTGGTTGCACTGGTTCATGCTCATTTTGTGCACCGTCATCTTTGTGCTGGTGTTTGGCGTGATGTTCTATTCGATCATCAAACACCGCCGCGCAGCGGGCCACAAGGCGCAAGATCTGCCGGAGCCCCTGTGGGTCGAGTTGGGCTGGACCATCGTGCCTTTCTTGATCGTGATTGGCATGGCACTGCCCGCCACCAAGGTGTTGGTCGCCCAAAAAGACACCACCAACAGCGACATCACCATCAAAGCCACTGGCATGCAGTGGAAGTGGGGTTACGAATACATCAAGGGCGAGGGCGAGGGCATCAACTTCCTGTCTACCCTCGACAACAGCCACCGTATTGCGTCGAATTCCGGTAATCCGCCACCGATGTACGACTACTTGCTCAAAGTGGACAACCCCATGGTGGTGCCTGTGGGCAAAAAAATTCGCATCATCACCACCGCCAACGACGTGATTCACGCTTGGATGGTGCCCGCTTTTGGTGTCAAGCAAGACGCGATACCTGGGTTTGTGCGCGACACCTGGTTCCGCGCCGAGAAAACCGGCGACTTCTATGGCCAGTGCGCCGAGTTGTGCGGCAAAGAGCACGCCTACATGCCGATCCACGTCAAGGTGGTGACCGCTGAAGAGTACGCCGTTTGGGTCGATGGCGAGAAGAAGAAAATGGCCGCCTTGGCCGACGATCCAAGCAAGGTTTGGACCCTGGCCGACCTCGTCAAGCGTGGTGAGTCGGTGTACGCCGCCAACTGTGTGGCCTGCCACCAAGCCAGCGGCAAGGGCGCGGGCCCGATCAAGGCGCTGGACGGCTCGGCCATCGTGACCGACGCCGACCATCTGAAGATGACCGAAATCATGCTCAATGGTGCGGGTGGTGGGGCGATGCCGGCGTGGAAGCAGCTCTCGGACACCGAGCTGGCAGCCGTGATCACCTACTCCAAAAACACCTGGTCCAACCAGACCCAGCAAATTGTGCAGCCAGCCCAAGTGCAGGCCGCTCGCCAGTGACATTTAGTGAATCACACCGAAGGAAGTCCACATGAGTGCAGTGCTTGATCATCACGAAGCGCACGATCACGACCACCACCATGCCCCGACGGGATGGCGGCGGTGGGTCTACGCCACCAACCACAAAGACATTGGTACCTTGTACCTGTTGTTCTCGTTTGCCATGCTGATGGTCGGCGGTGTGCTGGCGCTGGGCATTCGTGCCGAGCTGTTTCAGCCGGGCTTGCAGTTGGTGAACCCGGAGCTGTTCAATCAGCTCACCACGATGCACGGCATCATCATGGTGTTCGGTGCCATCATGCCGGCCTTTGTGGGCTTCGCGAACTGGATGCTGCCGCTGCAGATTGGCGCCTCCGACATGGCCTTTGCCCGCATGAACAACTTCAGTTTCTGGCTGATGATTCCTGCGGCCTTGATCATCGTGCTGTCGTTCTTTATGCCCGGTGGTGCCCCCGCCGCTGGCTGGACGCTGTACGCGCCGCTGACCCTGCAGATGGGACCGTCCATGGACGCCGCCATCTTCGCGATGCACATCCTGGGTGCATCTTCGATCATGGGCTCCATCAACATCATCGTGACCATCCTGAACATGCGCGCGCCAGGCATGACACTCATGAAGATGCCGATGTTTGCCTGGACCTGGCTGATCACCGCCTACCTGCTGATCGCTGTGATGCCGGTGCTCGCGGGTGCCATCACCATGACGCTGACCGACCGCCACTTCGGCACCAGCTTCTTCAACCCCGCCGGCGGCGGTGACCCGATCATGTACCAGCACATCTTCTGGTTCTTCGGCCACCCCGAGGTCTACATCATGATCTTGCCGGCCTTCGGTATCGTCAGCCATGTGGTGCCAACCTTCGCCCGCAAAAAGCTGTTCGGTTACGCCTCGATGGTGTACGCCACTGGGTCGATCGCCATCATGTCGTTTGTTGTGTGGGCCCACCACATGTTCACCACCGGTATGCCGGTGACCGGACAGCTGTTCTTTATGTACGCCACCATGCTGATTGCCGTGCCCACGGGTGTGAAGATCTTCAACTGGATCGCGACCATGTGGAAGGGCGAGATGACGTTTGAGACGCCGATGCTGTGGTCGGTCGGTTTTATCTTCGTGTTTACCTTGGGTGGGTTTACCGGTCTGATTTTGTCGATGGCTCCTATCGACATCAACTTCCAGGATACCTACTACGTGGTGGCCCACTTCCACTACGTGCTGGTGGCCGGTTCTTTGTTTGCCATGTTCGCGGGCGTGTATTACTGGTTGCCCAAGTGGACGGGCGTGATGTACAGCGAATTCCGCGGCAAGCTGCACTTCTGGTGGTCGATGATTTCGTTCAACATCACCTTCTTCCCGATGCACTTTCTGGGTCTGGCTGGTATGCCCCGCCGCTACGCAGACTATCCGATGCAGTTCACCGACTTCAACATGATCGCTTCGGTTGGTGCGTTTGCCTTTGGTTTTGCGCAGGTCTATTTCTTCCTGTTCGTGGTGTTGCCGGCCATGCGTGGTAAGGGTGAAAAAGCACCCCAGAAGCCTTGGGATGGCGCAGTCGGTCTGGAGTGGGAAGTGCCTTCGCCGGCCCCGCACCACACCTTTGAAAACCCACCAAAACTCGACGCCACCGCCACCCGCGTGATCGGTTAAGCCGGGTATGTCGAACAAAGCCGAGTTGGAGAAAAGAAACCGCCGTCTGGGGCTGATTGTGGCCTCGGTGGCGGCGGCGTTCTTGTTGGGCTTTGTGGCCAAGTTGGTCCTGATTGGCGGTTGATTCCTCTGGGTTCACAAACGGGCACATTCATGCGAGCGCAAAAAGAAAACTGGAAGATGGTCGGCAAGCTCGGCGTGATCACGCTGGGCATGTTTGCGTTCGGCTACGCCTTGGTGCCGATTTACCGGGCGATTTGCGAAGTCACGGGTATCAACATCTTGGCGCTGGGAGAGCAGCGCAACAATTTGGCGGTCAGCAAGGCTGAGAACTCCCAGGTCGACACCAGTCGCACCATCACGGTGGAGTTCGACGTCAATGTGCGCGGGCCCTGGCATTTCAAGCCCGAGAAACGGTCTGTCGAAGTGCATCCGGGTCAGTTGACGACCGTGTTGTACGAGTTCCAGAACATCCAGAACCGCACCATGGCGGCTCAGGCCATTCCCAGTTATGCGCCGCGCCAAGCCACCGCGCACTTCAACAAGTTGGAGTGCTTCTGCTTTAACCAGTACACCCTGGCGCCAGGCGAGAGAAAAGAGTGGCCGGTGGCATTTGTCATCGACCCCAAGTTGCCCAAGGACGTGACGACCATCACCTTGTCCTACACCTTCTTTGAGGTCGGGTCGAGCACACCGGCTGCGCCCACCGCCTCGCTGCCAAAGCCGGAGGGTGAGGTGTGAGCGCGTCCCCCAACAAAACCGCGTGGCTTTCCACCTTGGTGGCCGTGCTGTGGGGTTTTCTGGGCGTGCGCCGCAACAGCGACTACCAGCAAGACGTCCAACGCCTCAACCCCTTGCACATCATGCTGGTGGGGATTGTGATGACCTTTTTGTTTGTGGCTGGGCTGATGCTGCTGGTCACTTGGATCACTTGATCCACTTTTTTTGATACACAAAACACATTGCCATAGGAGAGAGCATGTCTTCCACCACCCACGGCGGTACGCCTTATTACTATGTTCCGGGTCTGTCCCGGCACCCAGTGATGTCGGCCATCGGCCTGTTTTTTGTGATTTTTGGCGCCGGTCAATGGATCAATGGCGCACAGTGGGGCGCTTGGACGCTGGCTTTTGGCATGGCATTTTGGTTGGTGGTGTTGTTCCAGTGGTTCAGCGACGCGGTGCGCGAAAGCGAAGGCGGTTTGTATGGCCACAAGATCGATATCTCCTACCGCTGGAGCATGAGCTGGTTCATCTTCTCGGAGGTGATGTTCTTTGGCGCGTTCTTCACCGCCTTGTGGTGGGCGCGTGTGCAATCGGTGCCCAATCTGGGCAATATTGAAAACAGTCTGATCTGGCCCGATTTCGCGGCGGTTTGGCCTTCGGTGCAAGCGGGTATGACCGCGTCACCGGGTGGCATTGTGGAACCGTTCCAGACCATGGGACCGTTTTGGTTGCCCACCATCAACACCGCCTTGTTGCTGACCTCTGGCGTGACCTTGACCATCGCCCACCACGCCCTGCAAGCGGGTGAGCGCGCCAAGACCATCACCTTTATGTGGGCCACGGTGGTGTTGGGTCTGGTGTTCCTATTTGTCCAAGGCTACGAGTATTTTTATGCCTACAGCGCGCTGAATCTGAAGCTCAGTTCAGGCATCTTTGGCTCGACTTTCTATATGTTGACCGGCTTTCACGGCTTCCACGTGTTTGTTGGTATGTTGATGCTGCTGTTCATTACTTTGCGTTTGCAAAAAGGCCACTTCACCAAGGAGCGCCATTTTGGTTTCGAGGGCGCTGCCTGGTATTGGCACTTCGTCGACGTGGTGTGGCTGTTCCTGTACGTGGTGGTCTACTGGATGTAAGAGCCAGCGTGCGGCCAACAAAAAGGCGCCCACGGGCGCCTTTTTTGGTGGCCGGTGCCGCTGTTGTGCTGGTGTGTCAGTGAGGCAATCAGCGGTTGACCGGTAGGCCAGTGGGTTGTATCCAGCCAGCCCAATAGCTCACCAACACCACAACAAACAACAGGATGGAGAACCCCACCCGAAACGCCAGCGCTTTGCTCATGGGGTTGGGTTTGTGGGGTTGGTCCGACGGGCTGTCGCTGGTGCTTGCGCCCCGCATCATGTAGACCAAGGCGGCGCCGAGGCTGCCGACGATGGCGATAAAGGCAATGAGAACGAGGTACGTCATGGGGCACATTATCCGGCAGCGGGTGTGGCCTGTGTTTCTTCTCCACAATGGGGTCTGATAACGATGCAGATGCGATGGCGCAAGACTGTGGTGCTGTTGGCTGCTGTGGTGGCCATGGTCGTGACGGCGCGCTTGGGTTGGTGGCAATTGGACCGAGCCGACACCAAGACCGCGCTGGCCCAACAGCGGCAGAGCCAAGGCGTCTTACCGGCCTTGAGTGCGGCCGACGCGCTGGCTTTGCCACTCGATGCGACGCGGCACCGCCCAGTTGTGCTGACCGGCCGCTGGGTACCGGAGGCAACGGTGTTTCTGGACAACCGGCCCATGCAGGGCAAGGCGGGATTTGTGGTGGCGACACCGCTGCGTGTGAGCGGACGTTCCGAGGTGGTGTTGGTGCAGCGGGGTTGGGTGCAGCGCGACTTTCAGGACCGCAATCGCTTGCCCGCTTTGCACACGCCGGTCGACGACGTGGAGGTGCTGGGCACAGTGGCCCCGCCCCCGTCCCAGCTTTATGCCTTCGACGCGAGCGAGCAGGGCGCCATCCGGCAAAATATCGACCTTGGCGCCTATAGTGAGGAAACCGGCTTGCCACTGTCTGCCTGGTCTGTGTTGCAAACCGGGCCAGACGATCCCCAGTTCCAGCGCGCGTGGCCCCAGCCCGGTGTGGATGTCTCCAAACACCACGGTTACGCATTTCAATGGTTTGCGCTTTGTGCCCTGATCGGCCTGCTTTATGTCTGGTTCCAACTCATCGCCCCCCTCCGCGCCCGCCGAAGCTGAGCGCCCACAGCCTTTGACCATGACCGTACACAGCCTGCCCACTGCGGCCGAGGAGCCACCGCCGCGCAGCGCGACAGACGTGCGGCGCGGCCGTTGGAAACTGTTGCTTTTGTTCTTGGTCTCGGCCGCACCCGTGATTGCGTCGTATTTCACCTACTACGTGATTCGCCCAGAGGGACGGCGCAACTACGGCGAGCTGGTTGAGCAGCGTGTGCTGCCCGCGTGGACCGGCAGCGACTTGGCGGGACGCGAGGTGCCTCTCGCGTCGCTCAAACACCAGTGGTTACTCATCAGTGTGGCCGACAGCGCTTGCGACGCGCAGTGCCAACAACATTTGTATTTGCAGCGCCAGTTGCGCGAAGGTTTGGGCAAGGAAAAAGACAAGCTCGACTGGGTTTGGTTGCGCACCGGTGCCGATGTGAATGAGGCGTTGAAACCCGCCTTGGTCAACGCCAAGGTATTGCGCGTCGATGCGGAGCAGCTGGCCAGTTGGCTGCAGCCTGAGCCAGGCCGGCGGCTCAGTGACCACTTGTATGTGGTCGACCCCATGGGCAATTGGATGATGCGCTTTCCGCCCGACGCCGATCCGAAGAGGGTCAAGCGGGATCTGGACCGTCTGGTGCGCGCCGCATCGTTTTGGGATCTGCCCGGGCGTCCGAGCGACACCGCCGAGGCCAAGTGATGGACACCACCCCGCTGTACGATTTGCAACCCCTGGCGCGGCTGATGTTGCTGGGCATCGCGGTCGCGCTGCTGCCTTTGGCGTGGGTCTGGTGGCGGCACCGGCACGGGTCGGTAGGCCAGCGCCTTCAAGCCTTGACCTGGGTGACCTTATTCCTCACCTTTGATCTGGTGCTGTTTGGCGCTTTCACCCGTTTGACCGATTCCGGCCTGGGCTGCCCCGACTGGCCGGGCTGCTATGGCGCGGCCAGCCCGGTGGGTGCGCACGCCGACATCGCTGCGGCCCAGCAGGCCATGCCCACCGGGCCGGTGACCTTTCCCAAGGCCTGGATCGAAATGATCCACCGCTACCTCGCCACCGGTGTGGGTGTGCTGATCATCGTGCTGCTGGTCGGCAGTTGGGTCGAGCGCCGCCGGCTCAAAGTGTCTTTGATGTGGCCGGTGCTGACCCTGATCTGGGTCTGTGTGCAGGGCGCCTTCGGAGCGCTGACGGTGACCATGAAGCTGTTTCCCGCTATCGTCACGCTGCACCTCCTGGGTGGTCTGGCCTTGCTGGCGCTGTTGCGGGTGCAATCGGTGGCCTATGCACCAGCCGCGCAGTCACCGCCGTTGCCAGGGCGCGCCCACCGCTGGCTCTGGCTGGTTTTTGCCCTGGTGTGGTTGCAGGTGGCGCTGGGCGGTTGGGTGAGCACCAACTACGCGGTGCTCGCTTGTACCGATTTCCCGACCTGTCAGGGCCGCTGGTGGCCACCCATGGACTGGTCGGGTTTCTCGGTGTGGCGCGACCTGGGCCACACCGCCGCTGGCGATCCACTGCCGTTTGCCGCTCTCACCGCCATCCATTACACCCACCGTTTGGCGGCGTATGTCGTGCTGGCGGCGCTGGTGTTTGCCGCGCTGCTGTTGCGGCGCCAGCCCGGCTGGCGCACCGAAAGCCACTGGCTGCTCGCTCTATCCGCGCTGCAACTGCTCACCGGTCTGTCGAACGTGGTGTTGGGCTGGCCGCTGCTGGCCGCTGTCATGCACACCGGTGGCGCTGCGGCCTTGGTGCTGGTGCTCACTGGTGCTTTGGCGCGGCGCCATTTTGAATACGCTGCCATGGCCGACCAGCTCGCCGCGCCCATACCCCGTTTTTCGGCCCAAACCTCATGAGTTCTCCCGCCTTGTCCGCCGCCCCGCCCATGAGCACTTGGCGGCAGTTTTATGCGCTGACCAAGCCCCGGGTGGTGCAGTTGATCGTGTTTTGCGCCTTGATCGGCATGGTGCTGGCGGTGCCCGGCTGGCCTTCGGCCGCGCAGCTGCTGCACGGCGCGCTGGCTTGCCTGGGCATCTGGCTGGTGGCGGGCGCGGCTGCCGCTTTTAACTGCGTGGTGGAGCAGCACATCGACGCCCGCATGCGCCGCACGGCTTGGCGCCCCACCGCCAAAGGCGAGCTCAGCAACACCCAAACCCTGGCGTTTTCGGCTACGTTGTGTGGACTGGGCTCGGCTTTACTGTATGTCTGGGTCAACCCCCTGACCATGTGGCTGACCTTCGCCACCTTTGTGGGCTATGCGGTGATTTACACCGTCGTGCTCAAGCCCATGACGCCGCAAAACATCGTGATCGGTGGCGCCTCGGGCGCCATGCCGCCGGTGCTGGGCTGGGCCGCCATGACCGGCGAGGTTTCGGCCGAATCGCTGGTGCTGTGCTTGATCATCTTTTTGTGGACACCGCCGCACTTCTGGGCGCTGGCCTTGTACCGGGTCGAGGACTACCGCAAGAGCGGTCTGCCGATGTTGCCGGTTACCCACGGGTCGGAGTTCACCCGGCTGCAGATCCTGCTCTACACCTTCATCCTCATGGCGGCGTGTGTGCTGCCTTACCTGATTGGCATGAGCGGGCGCTTTTATCTGGCGGTGGCGGTGCTGTTATCGATCGGTTTTTGTGCTTACGCTTGGCGGCTGTGGCGCAACTATTCCGACGCACTGGCGCGCCAGACCTTTCGCTTCTCCCTCTACCACCTCAGCCTGTTGTTTGCCGCGCTGCTGATCGACCATTACCTGCCATGACCCATGCCCTGCTTTCTCGCCGTCATGTGTTGCTGAGCGCGCTGGCCGCTGCGGCCTTGGCTGGCTGCCAGGCCCAGAAGCCTTCGTTCACCGGCATTGACATCACTGGTGCGGACTATGCCACCGGCTTTGACCTGACCGACCAATTTGGCCAACGCCGTACCCTAGGGGATTTCAAGGGCAAGGCGGTGGTGATCTTCTTTGGCTTCACCCAATGCCCCGACGTGTGTCCGACCAGTCTGAGCGAACTGGCGCAGGCCAAGCAGCTGCTGGGCCCCGACGGTGACCGTTTGCAGGTGCTGTTTGTGAGCATCGACCCCGAGCGCGATACGCCCGAGGTGATGAAGGAGTACATGGCCAACTTCGATCCGAGCTTTCTGGCGCTCTACACCTCGGTCGACGGATTGCCCGCGCTGGCCAAGTCGTTCAAGATTTACTACAAAAAGGTCGACGGCCCCACTCCCACCAGCTACACCATGGACCACTCGGCCGGCGCCTATGTGTACGACCCGCAAGGGCGGGTGCGGCTCTATCACCGCTACAGCAACGGCCAGGCCGCGCAGGCCTTGGCCAATGACATCAAGCTGTTGCTGGCGTCCTGATCAGGCTGTTGCTTGATCGGCTGCGCTGGTGAAGCTGTCGGCGTAGAACTCGTCTTCCGGCAGGCCGGCGAGCTTGACAAAATCGGCCCGCGCCGAGTCCACCACAATCGGTGCGCCGCAGGCGTAGACCTGATGGCCCGACAGGTCGGGCAGGTCTTGTAGCACCGCACGGTGCACAAAGCCGGTGCGACCGGTCCATTGGTCTTCTGGCAGAGCGTCGGACACCACCGGCACATAACGCAGCTGCGGCATGTCGGCCAGTTGCGCCAGGATCCATGCGTCCTCGTACACATCGGCCGGGCGGCGACCACCCCAGTACAGCACGGCGGGGCGCGTGATGCCCTTGAAGTGCATGTGCTCGATCAGCGCCTTGATGGGCGCAAAACCGGTGCCGGATGCCAGCAGCACCATGGGCTTGGCGCTGTCTTCGCGCAGGTAGAAGCTGCCAAACGGCCCCTCGATGCGCAGAATGTCTTTTTCTTTCATCGTGCCGAACACCTGGTCGGTGAACTTGCCGCCAGGCATGTGGCGGATGTGCAGCTCAATGCCCGGTGCGCCACTTTGGGTGTGGGGCGCGTTGGCCATGGAATAGCTGCGGCGCGCGCCATCGCGCAGCAGGAAGTCCACGTATTGCCCGGCGTGATAGCCGAAGGTGTCGGCCGCCGGCAGTTGCAGCTTGAGCCGCATCACGTCGTGCGACAGACGTTCGAGCGACTGCACCCGCACCGGCATTTTTTTGATCGGGTGGGCGCCAGCCTCGGTCACCTGGCGCGATTCCAGCACCACATCGCTGTGCGGCACACCGCAGCAAGTGAGCACAAAGCCGGCCGCCTCTTCCTCGGGGCTCAGGGCCTTGCTCTGATGGGTGCCATGCACCACCGTGCCCGAGAGCTTTTTGCATTTGCACGAACCGCAGGCGCCGTCCTTGCAGCCATAAGGCAGGCCCACGCCTTGGCGAATGCCAGCGGCGAGCAGGGTTTCATCGGTGTTCGCGCTGAATTGGCGGCCGCTGGGTTCGACGGTGATTTGGAATGTCATACTGGTGTGGAGTGGAACCAAAAAACAGCGCTGGGCTGTGGTCTGGGCATTTTCGCAAATTGCCGGTGTGTGCACCGGCGTCCGGGGAATGGCATGAATGTGTTGGGCGCCTTGCCTGCGCGCTTTCGGCGCGAACGGGTGTTGATTGTGGGTTGTGGCGATGTGGGGCTGCGTGCCGCGCGCGAACTGGGCGCGGGGCGGCGCAGCCGGCTGTTGGCGTTGACTTCCAGCCCCGAGCGTGTGCTGGCGCTGCGCGCGGCGGGCATCAGCCCCTTGCTGGGCAATTTGGACGCGCCGGCCACGCTGCGCCGTCTGGCCGGAGTGGCCACCCGCGTGTTGCACCTCGCGCCGCCGCCCACCGCGCCGACCGAACGCCCCTGGGCCGATCCGCGCAGCGCAGCGTTGTGGCAGAGCTTGGCGCGGCGCAGCCCACCCCGGCGATGGGTCTACGGCAGCACCACCGGTGTCTACGGCGATCGCCAAGGCGCTTGGGTAGACGAGACCAGTGCCACCCAGGCCACCACGCCCCGCGCCTGGCGCCGCATCGATGCCGAGCGCGCAGCCCAGCGCTTTGCGCGGCAAATGGGCTCTCCAGGTGTGGTGTTGCGCATTCCCGGCATCTATGCACCCGACCGCGAGGGTGGCACGCCGCGCGAGCGCTTGCTCAAGGGCATGCCGGTGCTGGTGCGCGAACAAGACGTCTACACCAACCACATCCACGCCGACGACCTGGCGCGGGCTTGTGCGCTGGCCTTGTGGCGCGGTGCCGCGTACCGGGTGGTGAACGTGGTGGACGACAGCGAATTGCTGATGGGCGACTACATGGATCTGGCGGCCGACCTGTACGGACTGCCGCGCCCCCGGCGGGTGGAGCGGGCCACCGCCGCCATGGAACTGTCGCCCATGGCGCTGAGTTTTATGGGCGAGTCGCGGCGACTGCACAACCGCCGCATGGCACGCGAACTTCGGCTGGTGTTGCGCTACCCGCAGGTGCGCCAAGGATTGGTGTCGCCAGCGCGCTGATCAGGCCGTGGTGCGCACGCTCTGCAGCAGCCAAGCCACGTAGGCGATGTAGGCCAAGATCAGCAAACCACCTTCCCAGCGGTTGATTTGCCCCTGTCGCCCACGCCAGCCCATGGCCATCACAAACATGAGCACCGTCAAGCCGGCCATCACCGGCCAATCGCGCCACAACAGCGCCGGATCGGTCGCGGTCGGTGCCACCATGCCCGCCAAGCCCACCACCGCCATGGTGTTGAACAGATTCGAGCCCAGGATGTTGCCCAGTGCGATGTCGTGTTCGCCTTTTTTGGCTGCCGCGATACAGGATGCGAGTTCGGGCAAAGACGTGCCCACTGCCACAATGGTCAGCCCGATCACCAGATCGCTCACGCCCAGGGTCTGGGCCACCGATACCGCACCCCACACCAGCAGACGCGAACTCACGATCAACAAAATAAGGCCCGCTGCCAGCCAGAGCAAGGCGGTGCGCAGTGGCATGGCGTGCACGTCCAGTTCATGGGCGGTTTCATCGGCCAGAGCGTCGGGCGATCCCCGCATGCCTTGATAAATGGTCCAGCCCGTCAAAGCAGCAAAAGCACCCAACAAGATTGCCGCATCCCATCGACTCAGGTCGTTGTCCAACATCACCGCGCCAGCCAGCACCGTCACGGCCAGCAAGATCGGCAGCTCTTTGCGCAGCACCACCGACTGCACCAGCACCGGGTACAACAGCGCGGTCAGCCCCAAAATCAGGCCGATGTTGCCGATGTTGGACCCCCAGGCGTTGCCCAATGCCAGTGCCGGATTGCCCTGGCTGGCGGCCATGACCGACACCACCATTTCGGGGGCCGAGGTACCGAAGCCCACAATCACCATGCCGACAATCAAGGGCGGCACGTCGTAGTGGTGGGCGGTGGCGGCCGATCCCTCGACAAAGCGGTCGGCGCTCCAGATCATCAACACAAGGCCAGCGAGGATCGCAAGGCAGGCAAGCAACATAAGGTTCTCCAACAATTGGGCCGTATTGTCGCGATTTGATCATGCACCCGCCGTGCGCAGGGCATACTTGATGGGCTTATGGCTGTTTATGCACACCACACATCGTCCCGTTTGCGTCCTGCTGGTTGGCGGGCCGTGGTGTGGCGCACCGTGTGGACCGTGATCGCGGTCGTGGTGATGTTGCTGCTGGTCTGGTGGATGCGCCCGACTTGGCTGCTGCCCGGCACGCAGCCACTCGTGACGCAAGACGGCGACCCGTATCTGCGCGCCTTGATGCGCACCATCTCAGCCAGCGAAGCCAATGTGTTGCGGCCCTACCATGTGCTGCACGGCGGCGATTTGGCTGCCGGGCTGGACGCCCATCCCAACCGCTGTGTGGGTATCCGCCAGGGGCCCAATCGGGGCAATTGCTCGACGGCGGCGGGGCGCTACCAATTGCTCTACGGCACCTGGACCGGTTTGGCGCAGCGTTACCACCCCAAACCACCCAAGCAGGCCGACAGCGAGCCCAGCTTTGAGGCGATTTACCAAGACACGGTGGTATTGGCGTGGTTGTCGGACCGCAGGGTGTGGGGCATGGACGTGTCCGAGCAACTGCGCCAGGGCCGCATACGTCCGGTGTTGCGGCGCTTGTCGGGCACCTGGACGAGTCTGGGCTACGGTATTGAAGACAACATCATGAGCGCGCAACTGCCGCGCGTGTACCAGCAGTTGCTGGCCATGGAGCTGGAACGGGCGCGCAAAATGGAACTGCTGCCAGCGGGCCAAGCCCAGAAACAAACAAACCCGTGAGCGCTGCGCGCCAACGGGTTGTTGTGTGGTGCCGGAGGCCGGACTCGAACCGGCACACCATCTCTGGCGGGGGATTTTGAATCCCCTGCGTCTACCGATTTCGCCACTCCGGCAGCTGTGTGGGAATCGAATTATGGCACAGTGCGCAGCATGAACTATCCAACACTCGAAGATGCGGTGGGCAAGACCCCCTTGGTGCGGCTGCAACGGCTGGGCATGGCGCAGGCGAGCAGCCGGCAGAATGTGGTGCTGGGCAAGCTCGAAGGCAACAACCCTGCGGGCTCGGTCAAAGACCGGCCCGCGCTGTCGATGATCCGCCGCGCCGAAGAGCGGGGCGACATTCGGCCGGGCGACACACTGATTGAAGCGACCTCGGGCAATACCGGCATTGCCTTGGCCATGGCGGCGGCCATCAAGGGCTACCGCATGGTGTTGATCATGCCGGAGGATCTGTCGATCGAGCGCGCCCAGACCATGAAGGCGTTTGGCGCCGAACTGATTCTCACGCCCAAGAGCGGTGGCATGGAGTACGCGCGCGACCTCGCCGACAAAATGCAGCGCGAGGGCAAGGGCAGGGTGCTCGACCAGTTCGCCAACGCCGACAACCCACGGGTGCACTTCGAGACCACCGGTCCCGAGATCTGGGAGCAGACCGGCGGGCGCGTCACCCACTTCGTCAGCGCCATGGGCACCACCGGCACCATCACCGGCGTGGCGCGCTACCTCAAGTCGCGCAATCCGGCGATCCGCATTGTGGGCGCGCAGCCCAGCGAAGGCTCGCGCATTCCGGGCATCCGCAAATGGCCCGAGGCGTATTTGCCGGCCATTTACGACCCGTCGGTGGTCGATGAATTGGTCTATGTCTCGCAAGCCGACGCCGAAGACACCTGCCGGGCCATGGCCCGTGAGGAAGGCATTTTTGCCGGTATTTCGGCAGCCGGTGCGTGCTGGGTGGCGCAGCAGGTCTCGGCCCGCGAGAGTGGCGCCACCATTGTGTTTGTGGTGTGCGACCGGGGCGACCGCTATTTGTCTACAGGCGTGTTTCCCGCATAAAACGCCCCGCAGTGTACGCAAGCCCCGGTGGGTCATCACCGGGGCTTTTTAGTTTTAAAGTATCCAATTTAAGAGAAAAAATAGTAAAAAATGTTTATACAAACAAGGTATTCGCTCGATGGCGAACAAAACACGATTTGTTTATTACTTTCAACCTTTTCTAAAAATTGTTCATAAGTACTACAAAAGGTCATATCTATCGTGACTTTGTTGGTGTGTTTAGTACCTTTTTTGTGGGTGCGCCTCTACAAAGTGTTAAGCAAAGCACACAAAATATGATTTGTAGCGTCAAAAGTACTAGCCACTAGCAGTTTGATAAGTAAGAATAAGGCATCCAACTTCAGTGGTGATGCCATGCAAAAGACTTCTCTCCTCGCTCTCTGCGCCGCCCTTCTGGTGTCTGGCTGTGCTGTGATCAGCCTGCCCACCTCGCCCAGCCAGCCTGCCACGGGCTTTACTGGTGAATTTGAAGCGGTTCCCGCCGGCATGGTCCGTGTGGTACTGGTGCGTCCTTCCAGCGACAAGTCGGGCGTGATCAATGTGTTCCAGGGTGGACGGTTCCACACCAGCTTGCAGCCTGGTGACTTCACCGCACTCAATATGTGTGTGGCCGACGCGGGCTACATCATCACCAGTCTCGAGAGCCCAGCGCAGGTCAACGAGAACAACCTGCCGCGCTTGATCGAAATGCGCGAGCGCTTGGGTGCTGGCCAACAGCGCTTTTACCGGGTGTCGCTGCAGGACATGGGTGCTGTGAATGTGCAGCCCGCGACCCAGGCGTCTATCGGTTGGAACACGCTCAACGAACAACGGCGCGTTGTCAGCCGCGTGGTGTACGACTGCGGCAGCCCGACCTCCGCCGCGCCTGTGGTGGCTGCAGCCCCCGTGGCGGCCCCTGTGGCTGTGCCCGCACCGGTGGTGGCACCCGTGCCCGCTGCCCCTGCCCAGCCCGCCACGCTGAGCATTCCGTCGGACCTGGTGTTTCCGTTTGCCAGCTACTCCCTCAACGAGGCGGTGGGTGGTGCCCAGGTACGTCAACGTTTACAGCAGTTCCTGCGCGACTCCGGCATTCAAGAGATCGAAAGCCTGGTGGTCAAAGGCCACAGCGACCCAGTTGGCCAGCCGCACCGCAAGGAGCTGGTCTCGGGTGAGCGCGCCAAAGCCGTGGCCGCCTACATCACCCGCGAAATGAATCTGCCAGCCGCACGTGTCAAAGCGCAAGCCATGTCCGATCGCGAACTGCTGGTGGCGAATTGCCCCACCAAACCCGTGGCCCAGCGCGACGCCTGCAACGCCCCCAACCGCCGGGTGGAGATCGTGGTGACGGGTCGTCGTTGACCGTTGCCCCACCCTGGCCATTTCCCCAAAAACACAAGATAGGAATTTAGATCATGAGCAAGCAGTACAACGTCAAAGTCATGTTGCCAGACGGCGCCGAACAGATGAATGTTTTTGCAGCGGGCAAAACGCTGCGACTCAAAGCGGCGCCCCAGGCCAAGTACATGTTGATTGACGCGCAGAGTGGCGTGGCGCCCGACGTGATCAAGGCCAAGCGCGTGGGCAAAGACCTGCACATCGACATCGCCGACGACGATCAAGGCTCGGTCGACGTGGTGATCGAGGGGTACTACGACAGCAACGAAGCGGCATCTTTGGTGGGGCAGGCCGAAAACGGCAGCCTGTACGACTACGCGCCGCAGTTGGCCGACGCCGGTTTGAATCTCGCGTCCTTGTCCGGAGAGCAAGCCATCGCCTATGTGCTGGGCGAGGTCGCGGTGGCGTCTGGCGCGGCGGTGGGTGTGTTGGCCTTCAATCCCTTGCTCGCCGGTGTCGGTGTCGCTGGTGCGGCTGCAGCCGCCGGCGGTGGTGGTGGCGGTGGCGGCGCTCCTGAAGTGGTGCGTCCCGCATCGCCGACCGTGAGTGGTATGGTGAACACCTTCAATGACGACGGCGACAGGACCGGGACACAGGTGCGCGGCACTGCCCAGCCGGGCACCGTGGTGCAAGTGCGAGACGGCGCTACCGTGCTGGGCAGCGCGTTGGTGGATGCCAATGGCGGTTACACCGTCACGGTAGCACCCGCGTTGGCCTCTAAAGACTACACCGTGGTGGCCACCAACAGCGGCGGCGGTGTGTCCGATCCCGCCACCATCAGTGGCGATGCGACACCGCCCAATGCGCCCACCATTTCACTGCTCACCAATGTGCGCGACGCCGCTGGCGATGTCACACAAACCCGGATCGAAGGCCAAACAGAGCCCAATGCTGTGGTGGCGATTGTGGCTCCCAATGGTGACGTGCTGGGCACCGCCGTAGCAGACTCGAGCGGTAAGTTCACCATCGAGGCGACGCCTGGTTTGGTCAACGGCGACGAGTACAACGCCGTGGCGGTGGACCAAGCCGGTAACCCTTCACAGCCTACCCGCATCGTCGGCGACACCACCGCGCCCAACACGCCGGTGGTCACCGAGATGCTCAACCAGTTCGCCAACGGGCAGCCCACAGGCACCTTGCTCAAAGGTGTTGTGCCCGGTAGCCAAGCCGAGCCGGGCACCACCGTGCGGGTGTACAACACCAACAACGTGGTGATTGCCAGCGCAACCGTTCAGGGCAACGGCACATTCGAAGTGTTGGTTCAGCCCGCCATTCCCGATGGAGCGGTCTTCAACGTGTTTGCCCGCGACCCTTACAGCAACGTCTCTTTCCCAGCGCAGGTCAGGGGCGACTTGCAGCCGCCCGCCGCTCCAACGAGTTATCAAGTGCTCGACGATGTGGTCGCCATCACAGGTGAGCTGAAAAACGGCGATGCCACCAACGATGCCACCCCTACATTCCGCGGTACTGGCGCCACGCCTGGTAACGTGATCCGGGTCTACGACGGCGGCACCGTGGTCGGCAGTGCAGCGGTGCAACCCGACGGCACCTGGAGCGTGACAACCTCGCCGCTGGCCGAAGGCCCGCACGCCCTAAGCGTGGCCGAAGTCGACCGAGCCAACAACGAAAGCCCGCGCAGCCCGGTGACCAACGTCACCGTGGACACCATCGCACCCGGTGTGCCCACCAATGTGGAGATCACCGACAACGTGGGACCCGTCAATCGCATCACCAACAACAGCGAAACCGATGACTCCACTCCCACTGTGTCCGGTATCGCACCGTCGGGCACGGCGATGGTCAATGTCTACAACAACGGTCAGCTGGTCGGCAGCGCCTCGGTCAATCCTTCCGACCTGTCGTGGAGCTTCACTCCTGCCCAAGCTCTGGTGCCTGGCAACTACAGCTGGACCGTGGCGGCGGTGGACGCTGCTGGCAACGTGGGCCAGCAGACCTCTCCGGTGGCGTTCAAGCTCGTCAACGACGCGCCCGATGCTGCGGCCATCACTGTGGTGGTGGACAACTTTGGTACGGTGCAAGGCGTAGTAGCGAAAGACAGTGCCACCGACGATCGTGAACTCGAAGTGCAGGGCACTGGCGAAGCGGGCAAGCTGGTGCGGGTGTATGCCGACGGCGTAGAAGTCGGCTCGGCCACCATCAACGACGGCGGACAGTGGAGTGTTGTGACCACCGCCTTGGCCGACGGCGGCCGCAACATCACCGCCTGTATCTTTGATGGCGTCAACCCGGTGGGTGCAGAAACCGGCGCCTACCGCGTGCAGGTCGACACCACCGCACCGAACACCCCGACCTTCATCGTCACCGACAACGTTGGCCCGGACCAACAAACCATCAGCCCCAGCCCCACCGCCAGCACCGACGACGCCACACCGACCTTCAGTGGCACAGGCGCCACCCCGGGCGACACCATCACCCTGCGCGACGGCCCGACCGTCATTGGTACAGCCGTGGTCAAACCCGATGGCAGCTGGAGCGTGACCCCAAGCGATCCGCTGAGCGACGGCCCGCACACCCTGAGCGTGAGCGCCAGCGACCCGGCGGGCAACCAGAGCGCGCCGGCCACCTTCCCGCTGAGCATCAACACCAGCGCACAGCCGGTGAACATTGTGCGGGCACTGGACAACCAAGACGCGGTCGTGGGCGAAGTGGCGCAAGACGGCGTCACCAACGACAAGAGCCCAACGCTGGAAGGCACCGGCCGCCCGGGCGCGGTGGTGACCATCAGCGAAGGCGCACAGACCCTGGGCAGCACCACGGTGCGCGGCGACGGCAGCTGGAGCTTCACCGTGGCCAACAACCCGGCCGACGGCCTGCGCACCTACACCGCCACCCAGCCCAACGCCACGGGCACGGGCAGCACCAACAGCAGCTTTGCGCTGACCATCGACAGCACAGCACCAGCCGCACCGACCGGCTTTGTGATCAGCGACGACGTGGGTGCCGAACAGGGTCCTTTGGCCAATAACGACAGCACCGACGACACCACCCCCACCTTCAGCGGCACTGGCGCCACGCCGGGCGACGTGATCAAGGTCTACGACGGCGCCACCGTGGTGGGCAGCGCAGCGGTCAAACCCGACGGCACCTGGAGCGTGACGACCACGCCGCTGGCCGAAGGCGCACACGCGCTGAGCGTGACCCAGACCGACGCCGCCGGCAACGAAAGTGACGCCAGCCCGGTGACCAACCTCACCGTGGACACCACTGCGCCTGGTCTGCCGAC
>CAMBOY010000024.1 GCA_945869245.1 Hydrogenophaga intermedia | reverse complement strand
TTTCTGACCACGGGCGTGTGGGCTTCGACGATGAAATCGGTGCCCCGCACCCCCACCACCGAGGTGGGTGTGGTGACCTTGAACCGGTCGGGATTGACTTTGCCCAACAGGCCGGTGACCACCCGCATGCTGCCTTGCAGCAAGTGAATCGCCGCGCTGCCTTGCTGGGTGGTGCTGTTGAACTCAAAGGCCGACATGTCCATGCGCGACTTGGGGCCTAGGTTGAGGGTGGTGCCGTCGCGCAAGGTGATGGCCGCTGAGCCGTCGGGGCCGGTGAGCACGCTGTCGTTCACGGTCAAAGCCTGGCCGGGCACCGGGGCGAGGTCTTTGCCCGCTTGTAGCAGCCGCACCGCGCCTTGGGCGCTTTTGAAGGTGCCCACCCGTTCATTGGCGCTGGCCTGTGCCCAGACCAGTGCAGGCGCGCACAGGCCCGAGGCGGTAAGGGTGGCGATGAGCAGGAGTTTTTTCATGGTGCAAAAGGTCATTGGGTGCAAACGCCGACAATAAAGGCTTGCTCACCGCGAGGGTAGCGGTTGCCCACTGCGCGCGCGGCGATTCGCGTAACTTATCACGCGAACGCGCGCGTACCCTGACTCTTTGTGACGAATCGTTTCCTGGCTCCGCCAATGTCTGTTTTGTACCTGGCCCCGATGGAGGGTTTGCTCGATGCCACGCTGCGCGATGTGCTCACCCGCGTGGGTGGGGTCGACCGGTGCGTGAGTGAATTCATCCGGGTCACCAACACCTTGCTGCCCGAGCGCGCGTTTCTGCGCACCGTGCCTGAGCTGCGCCACGGCAGCCGCACCCACGCGGGCGTCTGGGTGCGGCCGCAGTTGTTGGGATCTGACCCCAATTGTTTGGCGGAGAACGCGGCGCGGCTGGCGGGTTTGAAACCGCATGGCATCGATCTGAATTTTGGCTGCCCGGCCAAGACGGTGAACAACAGCCGGGGCGGGGCGGTGTTGCTCGACGAGCCCGAACTGGTGGGGCGCATTGTGGCGGCGGTGCGCCGCGCGGTGCCGGCCCATATTCCGGTGTCGGCCAAGATGCGGCTGGGTTACCACGACGACGCGGTGGCCGAAGACTGCGCGCTGGCGATTGCCGAGGCGGGCGCCGACGAGCTGGTGATCCACGCCCGCACCAAAGCCCAGGCCTACCGGCCACCCGCGCACTGGCAGCGCATTGCCGAGGTGGTGTCGGCGCTGCGCCCGCGCCACCAACTGCCGGTGGTGGCCAATGGCGAGATCTGGAGCGTGGCCGACGCCGAGCGTTGTCGGCGCGAGAGTGGCTGTGACGCACTGATGATCGGCCGTGGCCTGGTGACCGATCCAGGTCTGGCGCTGGCCATCAAGGGCGGGGGCGCTGTGCCTTGGGACGCGGTGCAGGCCTTGTTGCCGGTGTTTTGGCGGCAGGTGTGTGTGCGGGTGCAGCCGCGCCACCGCGCGGGACGCCTCAAGCAGTGGCTCAACTACCTGCGCCACCGCTATCCACAGGCTCAAGCCGCGTTCGACGCGATCCGGGTGGGCAACGAGCCGGCCCATATTGAGGCCTGGTTGGCCACCCTGACACCACCCCATGCCGTGCCGTGTACGGACGCTGTCACAGCAGAATGTGGTTGAACGTGTTAACTTCGCCGCCCATTCCAAAGATTTGACCCCAAGCACATGAGTGAAACCCTTCAGCGGCTACAGGCTGTGTCGGCTGAGCGCCTGCGTGGCATGCGCCGAGGCATTGAAAAAGAAAGCCTGCGCGCCTTGCCCGACGGTCGCCTTGCTCTCACGCCGCATCCGCAGGCGCTGGGCAGTGCGCTGACGCACCCGCGCATCACCACCGACTACAGCGAATCCCAGCTCGAACTCATCACCGGCGCCCAGACCGATGTGCACGCCTGCTTGGACGAGCTGACCCAGATCCACCAGTTCACGGTGCGCACCTTGGCCGCTGCGGGCGACGAGCGGCTGTGGGTCTCTAGCATGCCCTGTGGTCTGCCCACCGACGAAACCATTCCGCTGGGGCGCTACGGTTCGTCCAATGTGGGGCGGGCCAAAAGTGTCTACCGCATGGGCCTGGGCCACCGCTATGGCCGGCGCATGCAGACCATCTCCGGCATCCACTACAACTGGTCGCTGCCTGGCGTGGACAACGCCGGGTACTTCGGCTTGATCCGCAACTTCCGCCGCCACGCCTTTTTGTTGCTCACGCTGTTTGGCGCCTCGCCGGTGCTGTGCTCCACTTTTGTGGAGGGCCGCGAGCACGAATTGCAGCCCTTGGGCAGCCGGGGCAGCCTGCACATGCCGCACGGCACCTCGCTGCGCATGGGGCGCCTGGGCTACCAAAGCGACGCCCAAGCCAGCTTGTGTGTGAGCTACAACAGCCTGGAGGGCTACGCCGCTTCGCTGCACGACGCGCTGACCCGGCCGTGGCCGGCCTATGAAGCCCTGGGTATCAAAAACCCGGGTGGCGACTACAACCAGCTCGCCACCACCTTGCTGCAGATTGAAAACGAGTTTTACGGCACCATCCGGCCCAAACGCACCATTTACCCAGGCGAGCGGCCGCTGCATGCGCTGCGCGAACGGGGGGTGGAATACATCGAAGTGCGGCTGATGGATCTGGACCCGTTTGAGCCAGTGGGCATTCGGGCGGCCACCCTGCGCTTTTTGGACGTGTTTTTGCTGCACTGCTTGCTCAGCGACAGCCCGCCCGATTCGCCCGCCGAGGTGCGCGAGATGGCGCACAACCAGCATCTGAGTGCCGCGCGCGGCCGCGAGCCAGGCCTGCAGCTGCTGCAGGGCGGGCAGCCGGTGGGCCTGCAGGACTGGGAGCAACAACTGCTGGCCGAGATGCTGCCCCTGGCCCAGCACCTAGACGCCCAGGCCGGCCACACCGAACACAGCGCGGCGGTGCGCCAAGCGCAGACCGATCTGGCCGATCCGCAGCGCCTGCCTTCGGCGCGGGTGCTGGCGGCGGTGCGCGAGCAACACGGCGACAGCTTTGTCGGCTTTGTGCGCGAGCGCTCGGCCCAGACCCACGCCGCCTTGCTGGCCTTGCCCTGGAGTGCTGCGCAACAAGGCGCTTTTGAGGCCGAGGTGCTCGAATCGCTGGCGGCGCAGCGCCACATCGAAGCCAACGACAGCCTGCCCTTTGATGTGTACCGCCAGCAATACGTGTCGGCCGAGCGCCTGACGCCGCGCCGGCCCCAGGAGAAGCGGGCATGAGCGCGGCGCAGTGCGCCGCACAAAGGGCAGTGCCATGAGCGTGCAATGGTTCCCTGGCCACATGCACCTGACCCGCAAGGCCATGGCCGAGCGGGTCAAGGGCACGGACGTGGTGATTGAAATGCTCGACGCGCGCTTGCCCGGATCGAGCGCCAACCCGCTGCTGCGCGGCATGATCGCCAACCTGCCCACGCTCAAGGTGCTCAACAAGCAAGACTTGGCCGACCCCGAGCGCACCGCCGAGTGGCTGGCGCACTACAACGCCCAGCCCGGCACCCGCGCGCTGGCTTTGGACGCCAGCGTCAGCGCCCCGGCGCGCGCGCTCATCAACGCCTCGTTTGAACTGGCGCCACACCGCGGCGGCATGATCAAGCCGCTGCGCATTTTGATTTGTGGCATTCCCAACGTCGGCAAATCCACCCTGATCAACACCTTGCTGGGCAAGCGCTCGGCCAAGACCGGCGATGAGGCCGGTGTCACCCGCACCGAGCAGCGTCTGGTGTTGGCCGACGACGTGTATCTGTACGACACCCCGGGTGTGTTGTGGCCCAAGATCATCGTGCCCGAAAGCGGCCAGCGCCTCGCCGCCAGCGGGGCAGTGGGCCGCAACGCCTACGAGGACGATGTGGTGGCGCTGGATTTGCTGGGTTATCTCAAAACCGCCTACCCGGCCCTGCTGCGTGCGCGTTACAAACTCAGTGCCGACGACACCGCCTTGGCCGCCACGCCCGATGAGGACTTGCTCGAAGCGGTGGGGCGTCAGCGCGGCGCGCTGGTGGCCGGTGGCAAGATCCACTGGACCAAGGCCGCAGAGGCGGTGATCGGCGATTTTCGCAACCACTTGCTTGGGCGCATCACGCTTGAAACCCCGGCCGAATTTGGCGCTTGGCTGCGTGGCGCACAACGCGCCGAGGCGCAGCGCTTGGCCGACAAAAACGCCGAGCCAGGCGCCAGCCGGCGCGCGACGCGCCCGCGCGCCTGAGCCGCTACAGCAACGGCTCGCCCGGCCACTCGTCGGGTGGCGCCACGGTCACCGCCACTTGCAGGCGGTGGCTGCCCCCGCCCTGGATCACCCCGCGCACCGGCGACACATCGGCAAAGTCGCGGCCCCAGGCCAGGGTGACGTACTCTTCACCGGGTGAGCCCCAGCCGCAGCGGTTGTTGGTGGGGTCGAGGTCGATCCAACAGCTCTGGCCCGCCCACTGCGGGTGCGGCACATACACCGACACCCAGGCGTGTGAGGCGTCGGCGCCCACCAGACGGGATTGCCCGTAGGCGGGCTGGGTCAACAGATAGCCGCTCACATAGCGCGCGGGCAAACCCAGTTGGCGCCAGCAGGCGATGAACAGATGGGCAAAGTCCTGGCACACGCCGGCGCGCTGGGCCAGCGCTTGGGTGGTGGGTGTGTGCACGCTGGTGCTGCACGGGTCGTAGCGCATCTGGTGGTGGATGCGTTGATTGAGCGCTTGCGCCAAGTCGACAATGCCCAGACCGCTGTCGAGCACCGGCCAGACAAAGGCCAGAAAGGTCTCGTCCCATGGCGTGGCTGGGGTGTGGAAGCGGTACTCAATGGCGGGATCGTGTGGCGCGCCTGCGCGGTAGCGCAGGGTGTCGCGCACGGTCTCCCAGGCGGGGTTGTTGGGCAGTTGCGCCAGCGGCAAGGAGGGCTGGGTGTGCACCAGCGAATCGGCGCGGATGTGCAAGCGCTGGTGTGGGGTTTGCAGAACCAGAAAGCGGCGGTGGTTGCCCTGGGCGTCGACCACTTCGTCGCTGTGCTCGGGCGTGGGATCGACGCGCAAGTGGTGTTGCAGCACCGCCTGGCTGTCGGTGGCGCGCGGGCGCAGATGCAGCATGTGTTGCGCCACACTCACCTCGGCGCTGTAGTGGTAGACCGTATCGTGCATCACCCGCAGCAGCATGGTTTAGGCCCCCAAGCTCTGGTGGCGCGCCTGCGTGTGGCTGAAGTGGCGCCGCGTGATTTCGTCGGACGTGGCGCTGGCGCTGTCTACCAGCTGCGCCAGGGTTTGGCCCAGGGCCGAGCTGGCGCTGCCATCGAGCGGGTCGCTGAACCAGTCGGTGAGCGTCCAATGCTCGGGGTCGGGCAGGGACGCGGCCAGGCTGTCGAGCCCACTGCCGTCGGCGAGCTTGTTGAGTCGGCCGCGCAGGGTCTGCAGCACCCAACCCAAGGAGCGCGGGTTGTCGCGGTCGATCACCAGCAGGTCGATCAAGGCCAGCGGCTCACGGCGTTGTTGGTGCCGCGCCTGGAAGGTGATGCCGCTGTCAAAGAAGGCCAGCACCGCATCAAAGCCGTCGGCGTGGCGCAGCGCCCCGGTGTGCAGCGCCAGTTGCAGCGCTTGGGTCAGGGTGATCAGCCGTTCTAGGTGCCGGCCCACCGACAGCAAGCGCCAGCCGTGGTCGCGCACCATGCGGTCGGTTTGCAAGCCGGTGATCGCGGTCAGCCGCAAGCCGGCGTCGCGCAGCGCATGTTGCGCTTGGGCGGCGTCGGCGCTGGCGGGCATGCGCTGCGCAAAGTCTTGGCTCAAGCTGTCGATCAGAGCGCTGTGTTCCGGCGACAAGCGGTCGCGCACTTGCGCGGCCGCACTTTGCAGGGCGCGGATGTTAAAGCCCACGCTCAGACTCGGCTGGCCTGGGGCGGGGTTGAGCCGCTCCACCAACTCCGACAGCAACCAGCGCTCGCCCTGGTGGTGTTCGGCGTCTTCGCCGATCAGTCCATTGTCTTGTGCCATGGCCAGCCACCAGCGCCACAGGCGTTCGCATGGTTGTTGGTTGTCCTCTAGCCCTTGCAGCACCAGCCGCGCCAGCCGCACCGTGTTTTCGGCGCGCTCGGCGTAGCGGCCCAGCCAAAACAGGTTTTCGGCTGCGCGGCTGCCCACTGGCCGCCCTGGGCGCAGCTGCGCCAGGGTGGGCGGCCCGCTGGGCAGCAAGGTGGTGGTGTCCACCGCATGCTCGGTCTGCACCCAGCAGTCGGCGCTGCTGCCGCCGCGTTGCATGCTGGCCATGAGCTGCCCGCGTGGCGCCAAGCGCACCAGTCCGCCGGGCAGCACGCGCCAGGAATCGGGGCCATCGGCCAGCACAAACACCCGCAGCATGGCCGAGCGTGGCAACAGGCGATCGTGTTGCCAGGTGGGGGTTTGCGACATCGGTAACCAGTGCTGCACCGTGTGTTGATCCAGCTCGCGGCGCAGGCGGTCGGCCCATTCGGCTTGTTGGCTCGCGTCGAGGTGGCGGCCCATCACAGTGCCGCGCCCACTGCCCGGGTAGGTGCTGCGGATCACACTGTCGTGCAGCCGGCCGGTGGCTTCGCGCAGCACCGCCGCCTCGCCGCACCACCAGGTGGGCAGCGCAGGCAGGTGCAGATCCTCGCCCAGCAGGTGCTGGCTGATGGAGGGGGCAAAGCCTTGCAGGGCACTGCATTCGAGCACGCCGGTGCCCGGCGGGTTGCACATCCACACATGGCCCGCGCGCAAGGCCTGCAGCAGACCAGGCACGCCCAGGGTCGAGTCGGCGCGCAGCTCCAGCGGGTCGAGCCAGCGGTCGGCCAGGCGTTTGATGATGCCGTGCACCGGCTCCAGGCCTTGCAAGGTCTTGAGGTAGACCCGCTGGTCGCGCACGGTCAGGTCGTTGCCTTCGACCAGCGGCACACCCAGATAGCGCGCCAGGTAGGCGTGCTCGAAATAGCTTTCGTTATAAGGCCCGGGCGTGAGCAGCACCACCCGCGGCCGCTCGCCACCGGGGCAGCGCTGCTGCAGCGTGTGCATCCAGGCTTGGTAGGTGGCGGCCAGTCGCTGCACCCGCAGCGCCGCAAAGGCCTCGGGAAACTGGCGCGAGATGGCGATGCGGTTTTCCAGCAAGTACCCCAAGCCGGTGGGCGCTTCGGTGCGTTGGGCCACCAGCCACCACTGGCCGTCCGGGCCGCGCGCCAGGTCGTAGGCCGCTTGGGCCAACCACTGCGCCGGCTGCAAGGGCAAGCCCTGTAGGCCACGCAGATAAGCCGGGTGGCCTTGCACCAAGGCCGCCGGCAAAAGGCTGCTGCGCACCAATTCGCCTGCGCCATAGAGGTCGGCCAGCATGGCCGCCTGCAAGCGGGTGCGCTGCAGCACGCCAGTTTCAATGTGGCGCCAGTCCTTGGCGTCGATCAGCATGGGCAAGAGATCGAGCGACCATGGGCGCTGCGGCGCTTGGCCGCCAGCGTACACGTTGTAGCTCACGCCGTTGTCGTGCAACTGGCGCTGCACCAACTGCGCCCGGTGGTCCAGTCCACCCAGCCCGTCGCTGTCGAGACTGCCAAAAAAGCGCTGCCACAAGGGCCGCAGGCCCTTGGCGTCTTGCAGCTCGTCGTAGTGACCCGCGTCCGCTGGCCAGGCCAGCGACCGCGCGCGCTCACCCAATGTGGGTGGGGCTGCGGTGTCGCTCAGCAGGGGCAGGTCGGATGGGTTCACAGACGGCAGTATGCCGCCTCAATGGCGCAGATCGAGCGTGAACGGAAACTCCGGGTGCACCACCGCAGGCAATACCGCTTGCGCGCCGGGGCTGTGGCCCATGCGAAAAAAGCGCGCCAGCCGCCGGCTTTCGGCCTCGTAGGCGTTGATCGGGAAGCTGTCGTAGTTGCGCCCGCCCGGGTGGGCCACATGGTATTGGCAGCCGCCTAGGCTGCGCCCGTTCCAGGTGTCGACGATGTCAAAGGTCAGCGGCGCGTGCACGCCAATGGTGGGGTGCAGCGCCGACGGCGGGTTCCAGGCCTTGTAGCGCACACTGGCCACCGCTTCGCCGGCCACACCGGTGGGCTGCAAGGGCAGCGCCCGGCCGTTGCAAGTGATGGCGTAGCGCGCGGGGTTGTGGCCGCTGACCTTGACCTCGATGCGTTCGAGCGAGGAGTCCACATACCGCACGGTGCCACCCGGTGCGCCTTCTTCGCCCATGACGTGCCAGGGCTCCAGCGCGCTGCGCAGTTGCAGCACCAGGCCACTGTGCTCGATTTGGCCAATGTGCGGAAAGCGGAACTCCAGGTGCGGGGCGAACCAGGCCGGGTCGAAGTGGTAGCCAAAGTCGCGCAGATCGGCCAGCACGTCGTCGAAGTCCATCTGTACAAACGTGGGCAGCAGCCAGCGGTCGTGCAAGCTGGTGCCCCAGCGGCTCAGCGGCGCGCGCCCGGGTTGTTGCCAGAAGCGCGACACCAAGGCGCGCAGCAGCAGCTGCTGCGCGATGCTCATGCGCGCATGTGGCGGCATCTCAAAGGCGCGCAGCTCCAGCAGACCCAGGCGCCCGGTCGGACCGTCGGGCGAATAGAGTTTGTCGATACAAAACTCGCTGCGGTGGGTGTTGCCGGTCACATCCACCAGCACATTGCGCAAGATCCGGTCGATCAGCCACGCCGGCACGGCGGCGTCGCCCCCACGCTGCCCCGCTGCGCGAGGTCCGCTGTCCCCCGAGAGGACGGCCCCGCCCTGGGGCGACCCGTCGGCGGCGCCGTTTGGCCGATGGCCTTGCTGCAGCCGATCGATTTGGTCGAGCGCAATTTCCAGTTCGTAGAGCTGGTCATTGCGCGCCTCGTCGACCCGTGGCGCCTGACTGGTCGGACCAATGAACAAGCCCGAAAACAAATAGGACAACGAGGGGTGGTTGTGCCAGTAGGCCAGCAGCGAACCCAGCAGTTGCGGCTTGCGCAAAAACGGCGAGTCGTCGGGTGTGGCGCCGCCCAGCACAAAGTGGTTGCCGCCCCCAGTGCCGGTGTGGCGCCCATCGGTCATGAACTTTTCGGCGCACATGCGGGTGCGAAAGGCCGCGTCGTACAAAAACTCGGTGCGTTCCACCAGTTCGCGCCAGTGGCTTGCGGGGTGGATGTTGACCTCCACCACGCCCGGGTCGGGGGTGACTTGCAGCACCTGAAGCCGTGGGTCGCGCGGTGGTGGGTAGCCCTCCAGCACCACCGCCATGCCCAGTTGCAGCGCTGTCGCTTCCACCGCTGAGAGCAACTCCAGATAGTCCTCCAGGTAGGTCAGGGGCGGCATGAACACATACAGGTGCTGGCTGCGGCCGCCGTGGGTCTCTTCGGCTTTGGTGCCGTTGGCGCGTTGGGGGTCGCGCGCCTCCACACACAGCGCGGTGCGGGTGAGCCAGGCCGCCGATTCGCCGCTGGCTGGAAAGCGTGCGGTCAGCGGTTGCGCGGGTGTGGCGTCCGAGCGGGTCGGCGCACCTTGTGGGCGCACCACACTGGCGTTGGGCAAGTCACCGCGCGGGCTGTGTGGGTCTTGATCGATGTGGTAGGGGTAGTCGGCCTTGTTGACCCAAGGGAGCGAGTCGAGCGGCAGCCGGTAGCCCATGGGCGAGTCGCCCGGTAGCAAATACATGCGTTCGTCGCGGAAGTACCACGGCCCGCTGGACCACACCGTGCTGGCGCCGGGTGGCGCCACCCGCTTACCCTGGTTCGACAAAGGCCCGCCGCCGCCTACCTGCAGCGGCAGCACATAACCCACCACGCTCTCCAGGCCTTGGCCAAACACCCGCCGCAGCCGGGCGCGTTCCAGCTCGTCGTCGAGCCGGCTGTGCAACACCTCCACGTTCACCGGCAGCTTGCGTTCGCGCCACAGGTAGTACCAGGTGTCTTCGTAGCCAGGGGTGATGTACTGGGTCGACAAGCCCAGTTTGCGCGCCAGTGTTTGCACAAAGCGCTGTGCGTCGTCGCTGGTGTAATGGGCCTCTTCGCGTTCGTCGGCCAGCAAGGCCGGGTGGGTCCAGCACGGCAGGCCATCGGTGCGCCAGCAGGCCGACAAGGCCCAGCGCGGCAACTGCTCGCCGGGATACCACTTGCCCTGGCCCATGTGCACAAAGCCGCCCTGGCCATAGCGCTGGCGCAGCCGGTCCAACAAGTCGGTGGCGTAGCCGCGTTTGGTCGGGCCCAGCGCGTCGGTGTTCCATTCGGCCGCATCGCGGTCGCTGGTGGCCACAAAGGTGGGTTCGCCGCCTTGGGTCAGGCGCACGTCGTGGCGCTGCAGGTCGGCTTCCACCTGGTCGCCCAGCGCCAGCACCGCCGCCCACTGTTCGTCGGTGTACGGCTGGGTCACGCGGGGCGACTCCATCACCCGCTGCACCGACATGTGGTGGCTGAATTCGACTTCGCAGGGGTCCATCGCGCCTTCCACCGGCGCGGCGCTCGACGGCTGTGGGGTGCAGGCCAGCGGCACATGGCCCTCGCCAGCGAGCAGGCCCGAGGTCGGGTCTAGGCCGATCCAGCCCGCGCCAGGCAAGAACACCTCGCACCAGGCGTGCAGATCGGTGAAGTCGACTTCGGTGCCACTGGGGCCATCGAGCGATTTCACATCGGGTGCGAGCTGAATCAGATAGCCCGACACAAAGCGCGCTGCCAGACCCAGATGGCGCAGCAGTTGCACCAGCAGCCAGCCCGAATCGCGGCACGAGCCGCTTTTGAGTGTCAGCGTCTGCTCGGGCGTTTGCACCCCGGGCTCCATGCGGATGGTGTAGCCAATGTCGCTTTGCAGTCGCTGGTTGAGCGCCACCAAAAAGTCGATGGTGCGCTGGGGCTTGCGGTCGATGCTGGCCAGGTAGCTTTTGAGTAGCGGCGTCAGCGGCTCGGTGGCCAAGTAGGGCGCCAGCTCGGTGCGCTGCGCGCTGTCGTAGGCGAAGGGCACCTCTTCGGCGTGGGGCTCGAGAAAGAAGTCGAAGGGGTTGAACACCGCCATTTCCACCACCAGGTCGATCGTGACCTTGAACTCGCGCATGGGCTCGGGAAACACCAGCCGGGCTTGGTAGTTGGCAAACGGGTCTTGCTGCCAGTTGATGAAATGCGGGTCGGGCTCGATGCGCTGGCTGTAGGACAAGACCCGGGTGCGGCTGTGTGGAGCCGGGCGCAGACGTACCACTTGTGGGCCCAAACGAACCGGACGGTCGTACTGATAATGGGTCACGTGGTGCAGGGCGACATGGATGGCCATGGGCTCGACTTTCTTGAGGGAGTGGCAGGCGGTGGCATTCGAACGCGCGGTTGTGACGCGGGAATGTCGGCAATTACAAAGCAAGACTTGCGCCAGTGGGCCGAGTTTGTGGTGCGGCGTATTGTTGGTGTTTTCGGCGGGCATGTCGATTCCGCTGGCTTGGCCGGTGGTTTGGCCTGTGGCATGGGGCCTGGGCTTGGCCGCTGCTGGGGCCTTGGCGGTGGGTGGGTGGCTGCTCTGGTGGCACCGCGCGTGGGGGTATGCGCCACTGTGGTGGGCGGTGGGGGTGCTGGCCTGGTGCCTGCTGGGTACTGGCGTGGCGGCGTCGCGCCACAGCTGGCAGGCGCAGCACGCCCTGGCGCCCGTTCTAGAGGGCCGCGACCTCACCGTCGTTGGGCGGGTGGAGGGCTTACCCGACGCCGCACCGCAGGCCTGGCGCTTTGACTTGCGGGTAGACCACGCGCTGCTGGACGGGCAGCCGGTCACCTTGCCACCGCGCATTCGGGTGAGCTGGGCCTTCTTTCAGGGCGTTCCCACCCAAGCGCCCGTGCTCAGTGGTGAGCGTTGGCGCCTGGTGGTGCGTTTGCGCGCGCCGCATGGCAACGCCAATCCGCACGGCTTTGACACCGAGCTGTGGGCGTGGCAGCGCCGCCTAGGCGCCATGGGCTATGTGCGCGACACGGGTGCCGCGCAAGCGCCACAGCGTTTGGACACCGCGCCGTGGAGCATGGCGCGGTGGCGCCAACAGCTGCGCGACGCGGTGCTCGCCGATGTGACGCCTGCGCGCACCGCTGGCGTGCTGGCGGCCTTGCTGGTGGGCGATCAGGCCGCCATCGACCGCGCCGACTGGGCCTTGTACCGAGACACGGGTGTGGCGCACCTCATGGCCATTTCTGGGCTCCACATCACCCTGTTTGCCTGGCTGGCCACCGCCTTGGTGCGTGGCGGCTGGCGCCTGGGTGCGCGGCGGTGGCCGGCACTGGCCTTGCGCTGGCCTGCGCCCCGGGTGGCAGCCTGGGGTGGCCTGACCTTGGCCGCCGGCTACGCCGTGTTGGCCGGTTGGGAAATTCCGGCTCAGCGCACGGTGTTGATGCTGGGTTTGGCGGTGGCCATGGCGCAGAGCGGTCGGCGCTGGCCAGTGGCATTGCAATGGTTGCTGGTGCTGGCCGCCGTGCTGCTGCTCGATCCCCTGGCGCCATTGCAGCCGGGCTTCTGGCTCAGCTTTGTGGCGGTGGGCTTGCTGTGGCTGGGAGCGGGTGCGCAACGGCCGCATCGGGCGGCGCACACCAGCCGTTGGCGTGCGTTGGGCGCGGCGCTGGTCAGCCTGTGGCGCGAGCAGTGGGTCATCACCCTGGGTCTGACGCCGTTGACCTTGGTGCTGTTTGGCCAGTTTGCCTGGGTCTCGGTGCTGGCCAATCTGTTGGCTATTCCTTGGGTGACCTGGGTTGTCACGCCGTTGACCTTGTTGGGTGCGCTGGTGCCGGGGGTGTGGACCTTGGCGGCGTGGGCCTTGGACGGTCTGCACGTGGTGCTGCACACCGTGGCGAAATGGCCGTGGGCGGTGTTGGTGTGGCCCACACCCCCGTGGTATTGGGCCTTGCTGGCGGTGTGTGGCGGTGTGGCGCTGGCTGGGCCTTGGCCGTGGCGCTGGCGCAGCGCCGGGGTGTGGATGTTGTTGCCCGTCTTGCTGTGGACGCCCGCGCGGCCCGCTCCCGGCCAATTTGAGGTCTTGGTGCTCGACGTGGGTCAGGGTGGCGGCACCCTGATCCGCACCGCCCGGCACAGCTTGCTGTACGACACCGGCCCGCGCTGGGGACCAGAGAGCGACGCGGGTGACCGGGTCATCGTGCCGCTGCTGCGCGCCCTGGGTGAGCGACTCAGTGGCGTGGTGGTCAGCCACAGCGACAGCGACCACAGCGGCGGATCGGCCGCGCTGCGCCGCGCCCAGCCCCAAGCGTGGTGGCTGGCGTCGTTTATGGAAGGACAGCAAGCCCGTTGCGAAGCTGGCCAGCGCTGGCAATGGGACGGGGTGGACTTTGAAATCTTGCACCCCTGGCCCAGTGACTACCGCACCGACCCCGCCAGCGGCGCCTGGGCTGGCACGCTGAGCAGCAACGCCATGTCCTGCGTCCTGCGGGTGTCGGCAGCCGGCGCCTCGGTCTGGCTCGGCGGCGACATCGACAGCGCGCGCGAACTGCGGCTGGCGCTGCAGCGGCCAACGCCGGTGACCGCCATGCTGGCGCCGCACCACGGCAGCCACACCTCGTCCAGCCCGGTGCTGCTCAACACACTCCTGCCGCAGCAGGTCTGGGTGCAGGCGGGCTACCGCAACCGCTACGGGCACCCGTCGGCGCTGGTGCGCCAGCGCTGGGCCGAGCGCAGCCTAGTCCCGGTAGAAACGGCGCGTTGTGGCGCCATTGGCTGGTCCAGCACCGACCCCGCCGCCTGGTCGTGTGAACGCCAGCGCCGCCAGCGGTTCTGGCACCACCGGATGCCCAGCGCCCCAGAATGAGAACTTATGGCCGACGGCATGCACGGTTTTGGGGTGCTGTCGGCACCAACATGGGGTTTTCCGGGTTTGAAACCGGGCAAACACTGGCCTGTCTCTTGCTATCCTAGGGGACGACCAGGCAGGAGACCCCATGAGCCGAGTGATGTACGACGAAATGCATGCCACGCCCGAACAGGTGCGGGCGCACTACCAAGCCTATAACGACTGGCTGGCCCAGCAGCCCGAGGCCTCCATGGCGGCCCGACGCGCCGAAGCCGAGATGATCTTTCGCCGCGTCGGCATCACCTTTGCGGTGTACGGCGCCAAGGACGAAGACAACGCAGGCACCGAGCGCCTGATCCCGTTTGATCTCATTCCGCGTGTGATTCCCTCGCACGAATGGAAGCGCATGGAGCAAGGCTTGGTGCAGCGCGTCACCGCACTCAACCGCTTCATCCACGACGTCTACCACGGCCAAGAAATCATCAAGGCCGGTGTGGTGCCCGCCGACCAGATTTTTCAAAACGCCCAGTTCCGCCCCGAAATGATGGGCGTGGACGTGCCCAACCAGATTTACTCGCACATCGCGGGTGTCGACATCGTGCGCGCGCCCAACGCCCAGGGCGAGGGTGAGTACTTCGTGCTCGAAGACAACTTGCGTGTGCCCAGTGGTGTGAGCTACATGCTTGAAGACCGCAAGATGATGATGCGGCTCTTTCCCGAGCTGTTTGTGCAAAACCGGGTGGCACCGGTGGCGCATTACCCCGATCTGTTGCTCGAAACCTTGCGCGCGGTCGGTCCCGCCAACGCCTCCGAGGCCACGGTGGTGGTGTTGACCCCGGGCATGTACAACAGCGCCTATTTTGAGCACGCGTTTTTGGCGCAGCAAATGGGCGTGGAGCTGGTCGAAGGCCAGGACCTGTTCGTCAAGGACAATTTTGTCTACATGCGCACCACCCAAGGCCCTAAGCGGGTAGACGTCATCTACCGCCGGGTGGACGACGACTTCCTCGACCCGCTGGTGTTCCGTCCCACCTCCACTCTCGGTTGCGCCGGCCTGTTGGGCGCCTACCGCAGCGGCAATGTGACCATCTGCAACGCGGTGGGCACCGGGGTGGCCGACGACAAATCGATCTATCCCTATGTGCCACAGATGATCGAGTTTTATCTCGGTGAAAAACCCATCCTCAGCAACGTACCCACCTTCATGGGTCGCAAGCCAGACGATCTGAAGTACATCTTGGCCAACCTCAAAGACCTGGTGGTCAAAGAGGTGCACGGCGCGGGTGGCTACGGCATGCTGGTGGGGCCCGCGTCCACCACCGCAGAGATCGAAGAATTCCGCCAGGCGGTCATCGCCAAGCCCGATGGCTACATCGCCCAGCCCACCCTGAGCCTGTCGACCTGCCCGACCTATGTCGACAAAGGCATCGCGCCACGCCACATCGATTTGCGGCCCTTTGTGCTGTCGGGCAAGACGGTGCAGATGGTGCCCGGCGGCTTGACCCGGGTGGCGCTCAAAGAAGGCTCGCTCGTGGTGAATTCGTCCCAAGGCGGCGGCACCAAAGACACCTGGATATTGGAATGACCCCCCGCGCCGCTTGCCGCGTCACCCCCCTGAAAGGGGGGCGGCATCAGCAGCCCGGCGAAGCCGGTTCTGCGGTGCCTCTGGCCGTGCGCTTCTGCGCACCTTGCCCCTTTTGTTATTGATGGAGCGTTTCCATGCTGTCCCGCACCGCCGACCATTTGTTCTGGATGTCGCGCTACACCGAGCGCGCCGAAAACACCGCGCGCATGCTCGATGTGAACTACCAGACCAGCCTGCTGCCACAGTCCACTGCGGTCGCGCAGCTGGGCTGGCAGGGCCTGCTGGCCATCAGCGAGCTGGTGCCCGCCTACACCGCCAAATACGGGCAGGACGTGACCGCCCGCAACGTCATGGACTTTATGGTGCGCGACGCGTCCAACCCGTCGAGCATTGTGTCGTGCCTGCAGGCCGCGCGCGAAAACGCGCGGGCGGTGCGCGGTGTGCTCACCACCGAAATGTGGGAAACCCAGAACGCCACCTGGCTCAAGCTGGAGACCTACCTCAAGGGCAAAGACTTTGAGCGCGATCCTGGCGCCTTCTTTGAATGGGTCAAACACCGCTCGCACCTCTCGCGCGGGGTGGCCATTGGCACCATGCTGCAAGACAAAGCGTTCCACTTCTACCGCATGGGCACATTCTTGGAGCGCGCCGACAACACGGCGCGCCTGCTCGATGTCAAGTTCCATGCGGTGCAAAGCGACTTCTTTGGCGCCGCCAGCGAGCAAGATCAGGAATACGACTTCTACCACTGGAGCGCCATCTTGCGCTCGGTGTCCGCGTTCGAGGTGTACCGCAAGGTGTACCGCGACGTCATCACACCCGAGCGCGTGGCCGAGCTGCTCATCATCCGCCCCGACATGCCACGCAGCTTGGCCGCCAGCCTCAATGAAGTGGTGAACAATCTGCAGATGGTGTCCAACGACCATTCGGGGGAAACTGAAAGACGTGCGGGCAAATTGAAGGCCGATTTGCAATTTGCGCGAATTGACGAGATTTTGGCCACGGGGTTACACGCTTACCTGACGCAATTCTTGGATCGCATCAATGAGTTGGGTGCGCGCATCAGTCGGGACTTTCTTGTCCCCAACTATTGAGACCGATCTGGTGTTCCGCAGGCACAATGTGGTGATTCGCTCGATGGCCATGGCATCAGCGCCTCACACCGCATGAAGTTACGCATCCGACACCAGACCCATTACCGATATAGCGAACCTTTGCTCTACAGCGTGCACAACCTGCTGCTGTGGCCGGCCGATGGCGCCTCGCAGCAGGTGCTGGACTGGAGCATCGATGTACCCGCCACCGTGCATCCCTTGCCCGACGGTTTGGGCAACCGCAGCCACTGCTTCACGCTGCAGCCGCCGGCCACACAGACCGTGCTCGACTTGTCCATCGTCGCCCACGGTGTGGTGCTGACACACGGAGCATCGGTGCTGCATGACCCGCCGGGCGCACCACACCCCAGTTTCTTTTTGCGCTCCAGCCCGCTGGCCGAGCCCCATCCGCGCATGGCGCAATGGGCGCGGGCGGCGGTGCCCGATCTGGCGCACACGGTGGACCGTGGCCAAACCCCGAGCGACGCCCAGCTGCTGACCTTGGCGTCTGCGGTGGCCGACAAGGTGCGCTACCGCAGCGGCAGCACCCATGTGGAGACCACCGCCCTTGAGGCCTTCGACTGGGAGCTGGGCGTGTGCCAAGATCAGGCCCATGTCATGGTGGCGGTGTGCCGCAGCCTGGGGCTGGGCGCGCGCTACGTCAGCGGCTACTTCTACGCCGAGAACGAACCCGATTTGGCCAGCCACGCCTGGGTCGACGTGTGCACCCATCCGGCGCAAGGGCGCTGGCTGAGCATCGACATCACCCACAGCTGCCCCATGGACCAGCGCCATGTGCGCCTGGCGGTGGGCAGCGACTACCACGCGTGCCCGCCCGTCAAAGGCTTGCGCCGGGGCGGTGGGCAGGAAGTGCTGAGCGTGTCGGTCCAGATCGACCCCTTGCACGACTGAAGCGAGCGCGCCCATGCTCACGCGTTTTGTCTCTCAGTTTGGCCGTCCCTGGCTATCGAGCGACTTGGCCAACCGCGAATACCGCCGCCGCTTGTTGTGCCTGAGCCTGGCCGTGTTGGGGCTGATTTCATTTTTGTTCTACATATTCCCCTTCTCCTCGCTGCTCTACAACCCCTACGCCAATCTCGCCATCAGCGTGCTCACCTGGAGCCTGATGCCTTTGTCGTTGAAGCCGCCGCTGTTTTTTCCGGTGATGCACACCGCCTCGGCCGGCATCCTGGTGTTTTTGCTCTACATCAGCGTGCACACGGGTGGCATCAATTCACCGCTCAACGTCTGGTTGCTGATCTTTCCCTTGCCCATCATGCTCTTGGGCGGCGCGCGGGTGGCGCTGTGGTGGCTGAGTGTGGTGTCGCTGTGCATCGTGGGCATGTTTGTCGGGTCCACCCAAGGCTGGATCACCTACCAGTTGGCCATCAGTGACAACTCCTACGCCGTCTGGAGCTGGCTCAACAATGTGTGCGCTTTGGTCACGGTGCTGGCCGTGATCTCGTGGTACGACAGCATGCGCAACCGCCAGTATGAAGCGTTCGACAACCGCAACCACGAACTGCGCGCCACCCACGACGCGCTCAAGCAATCACAAGCCCACAAAGAAGAATTCATGGCAGCGGTGGGCCACGAGTTGCGCACACCCATGAACGCCATTTTGGGTCTCAACGGGGCGCTGCGCGAACAGCTGCAAGACGACCCGTCCAGTGTCGAGGTGGTGGACCACATCCGCCGCTCCACCCAGCAGCTGCTCACGGTGGTCAACAACATCCTCGATTTCTCCCAACTGCAAGCGGAAGAACTGGTGCTGCGCCCCGATTGGTTCGATCTGCCAGCTCTGTTCGAAGAAGTGGTGGAGAACCTGCAAGACGACGCCGAGCGCTACGGCGCGCAGGTGTCCTTGCAGATACATCCACAGACGCCCCACCGCACCTATCTTGACCGTCAGCGCCTCTACCAAATCGTGTTCAACCTGGTCGAGAACGCGATCCGATACAGTCAAGGCAGCCCCGTGCAAGTCACCGTTCGGCCGCTGGTCACCGGTTTGCATGTGGAGGTGCAAGACCATGGACCAGGTGTGGCCCCCGATTTGCGGGCCAGCTTGTTCAGCCGGTTCGAACAACCCGCCAGCAACACACCGGTGCCCGGTCAAGGCGCCGGACTTGGCTTGTCCATTTGTGAACGCCTGGTCAATTTGCAAGGCGGCGTCATCGGGCTGAGCAGCCCGGTGGGGGGCGGGGCCTGTTTCTGGTTCGACCTGCCCTTGGAGTTCACCGAAGAGCCACCCGACACCCAAGCGCCCCACAGCGCGCCAGACCCGCAGCGCGCGCTCACCGTGCTGCTGGTGGACGACGACAGCGTCAATTTGATGGTGGGCCGCTTGCTGGTGCAAAAACACTGGCCCAACGCCCAAGTGGTGGTGGCACAAAGCGCCGAAGACGCACTGATGCAACTGGGGCAGCGCATGTTCGACGCCATGCTGGTGGACATGCGCATGCCCGATATGGATGGGCCCACACTCACGCGGCGCATCCGCGCCTCCACCAACCCAGCGCTGCGCCGCCTGCCCATCATTGCGCTGACCGGCAACAGCCACGAACGCGACCGGCAAACCTGTTTGGACGCCGGCATGAACACCGTGCTGATCAAACCGCTCGACCTGTCTGCCCTCAAGCGGGCCTTCGACGAACACGTCAGGAACCGCCATGACCGCTGAGGAACACGAGGGCACCTTGGCCCTTCAGCGCTGGGTCAAACGCTACGGACCACCGGCCCTGGCGGTGGGCAAGTTGCCCTGGGCGTTGGTGCTGGTGCTGGCCCTGATGGTGCTGATGCTGGTGTTCGCCGCGGTGGGCGACTACAGCTCGGGCGGCGTCGGGCCACTGCTGCTGGCCGC
>CAMBOY010000023.1 GCA_945869245.1 Hydrogenophaga intermedia | reverse complement strand
CGGCACCGCGCCTGTTGCTGCTCGATGAACCCTTCTCCAACCTGGATGTGGACCTGCGCGAGCGCCTCGCCCACGAGGTGCGCGCCATTCTCAAGGCCGCCGGCGCAACGGCGCTGTTCGTCACCCACGACCAGCTCGAAGCCTTTGCCATGGGCGATGTGATTGGTGTGATGCACCAGGGCCAGCTGCACCAATGGGAAGACGCCTACGCGCTCTACCACCGCCCGGCCACCCGCTTTGTCGCCGAGTTCATTGGCCACGGCGTGTTTGCGCCGGCGCAGATTCACCAGACCGGCGGCGAGGTGGTGGTGCAAACCGCCCTAGGCGCGCTGCAGGACGTGGAGGAATGCCCCCTGCCCAGCGCCTACGAGGCCGGTTTGTGCGACGTGCTGCTGCGCGCCGACGACATCGTGCACGACGACGACGCGCCAGTGAAAGCGCAGATCGTGCGCAAGGCCTTTCGCGGCTCGGAGTTTCTCTACACCCTGCGCCTGACCAGTGGCGACACGGTGATGACGCATGTGCCCTCGCACCACAACCACGCCGTGGGCGAGTGGATCGGCATCCGCGCGGCGGTCGACCATGTGGTGACTTTTGCGCGTGGAGGCGGCGCCGCTTCGCCGCCGGCGCCGCTGGTGCACATGCCGCCGGCGCCCGCGCCCCGGGTCTGAAGGCCTTGCACACGCAACAGCCCACCGATCTGCGCGACGCCCTGGCGCAACACGCTGCGCGCTGGGTGGAATGCGCCTGTGCCGACATCACGTCGGTGGCGCGCGGCAAGATCGTGTCGGCCACCGACTGTGTGGGCATGGCGGGTTGCCGATTGCCGTCGGTGGTGCTGGGCCTGACCCTGACCAGCGGCGAGCCCGAGGCGGTGTTTGGACCGCTGCTGCCCGACAGCTACGACGACACCCAACTCAGCCCCGATCTCAGCACCCTGCGCCCGCGCCCCGGGCGCAGCGGCGAGGTCACGGTGATCTGCGAGCCCACGGGCCAGCTGCCCAGCGCCAGCGGCGCCTTCGATGCCAGTGAACTCTCGCCGCGCGCCGCGCTGCGCCGGGCGCTGGCGCCCTACAGCGCCGCTGGGCTCACGCCCTGGGTGGCGCCCGAGCTGGAATTGTTTTTGCTGCAACGCGACGCCCACGGCGGCCTGCAAGCCGCGCGCTGCGGGGCGCAGAGCCCGGTGCAGGAACAGCAGTGCGAGGCCTATTCGCTGGAGCGGCTCACCCATTTCGAGCCCTTTTTTGACGCCCTGTACGCGCACGCCGAGGCGCTCGGCATCCCACTCAACGGCCACGCCCACGAATCGGCGCTGGGCCAGTTTGAGGTGAATTTTTTGCCTGGCCCGGCGCTGGCCCAGGCCGATGCGGTCTGGCGCTTCAAGCGGCTGGCGCGCGAACTCGCGGCGCGCTGGGGCATGGTGGCGAGCTTCGCCGCCAAACCTTTTCTGGACCAGCCGGGCACCGGCCAACACTGGCACATCAGCCTGCAGGGCGAACACGGCCCGCTGTTTGCGAGCGGCGATGGTGGTGCAGACGACCCGCTGCTGCACTTCATCGCTGGCCTTCAGAGCGAGGCCGCGGCCAGCCTGGCACTGTGTGTGCCGTATGAAATGTCGTTTGAGCGCATCCGCCGCGCCAACGCCTCCCCGTCGCACGCGAACTGGGGCCACGACGGGCGCGCGCTGGCGTTCCGCATCCCGGCCTCAAGCCCGGCCAACCGGCGGGTCGAACTGCGCTTGCCCGGCGGCGACGCCAACCCCTACCTGACCCTCACCGCCGCACTGGCGCTGGGCTGGCACGGCCTGCAGCAGCGGCTGGCGCCCGGCCCGGGCGATGCCCTGCCCCGCACACAGACCGAGGCGCTGGACGCGCTGGCGCGCAGCGCGGTGCTGCGCCAAGCGCTGGGCGCGCGCCTGTGCGCGCTGTACTTGGCGATCAAGCACCACGAGCAAACCGAACGCGCCGCGCTGGCCGACCCCAGGCGCGACTGGGATCTGCGTTACCTGATTGAGCTGGCTTGAGCGCCTGGCGACTGGCCCGACCACGGATCGGACCAACGCGGATCGGTCAACAGGGTCTGATCGGTCAGGCTGTGCAGAAAAGCCACCAGATCGGCCACTTCATCCTCGCTGACCTCAAAGCCCGCCACCAACTCGCTGCGCGCGGGATTGGGCTGGCCTGTGCTGGCGGTGGAGCGCCCGGCGATCGCGTAGTGGCGACGAATCACCTCCTCCAGCGTGGCGATGGAACCATCGTGCATATAAGGCGCGGTCACGCCCACATTGCGCAGGCTGGGCGTGCGAAAACGCCCCCGATCGCCCGCTTCCCCCGTGAACTCCACGATGCCTGGGTTGTCGGCCGGGTAGCTGCCACGCCCATCCACGTTGTAGAGCCCGGTGTTGTGAAACCCCCGCTCGGCCAGCGGCAGCCGCAGGTGCTGGATGTTGTCGGTGAAGTTAAAACCACCGTGGCAGTGGTAACACTCCATCTTCTCGCCAAAAAACAGCGCCTCACCGCGCCTGGCCGATGGGCTGAGGGCGTGTATGTCGCCCGCATACTGGTAGCGGTCGTATGGGCTGTCAAAAGACAACAGGCTGCGCTGAAAAGCCGCCAACGCCTTGGTCAGGGTGGACAGCGAAAACAGCGCCGCGTCGCCCTGCCGGGCCTCCTGAGGAAAGGCCCGAGCGAACAGGCGTCGGTAGGTGGCATCGGCCTGCAAGCGCTGAAACAGCTCAGCCTCGCGCCCGGCCATCCCCATCTCTACCGGGTGTTCACCAAAGATCGGAATCAGCGCCTGCACCTCCAGCGAAGTGAGCTGCGGGTTGGCCCAGGTCAGCGTCGGCAGGTAGGCCACATTGGCCAGGCCCATCGCGCTGCGCGCGCCGGGTTCACCGGTCACGCCGACCGACAAGGCCTTGCCATCGGTGAAGGCCTTGTCCTGGTGGTGGCAACTGGCGCAGGACTGGCTGCCGTCGGCCGACAAGCGGGTGTCGTAGAACAGGTGCCGCCCCAGCTCGACCTTGGCCACCGTCATCGGGTTATCGGCGGGCACCACCGGCGGTGGCACCCAGGCCGGCAGGTTCCAGCGGTAGCCGTCGGCCTCGCTGCCCGAGAGCAGCAGCCAGGCCAACGCCACGCAGACCCCACGGAGCGCCCAGCGCCAACGATGCACCATGGCCGCCTCAGCGCACAGCAAACAGTTGTTGCGCACCGGGCGCCGGCTGGCCGTCGTAGGTCAGGCCCAGTGCACCCATGACCGGCGGGCAGTCGGCGTCGCCTGGGAAGCTCATGCAGCCGGGCGAGGTCTTGGGGGCGTTCACGTCCACATTGGCACCCGCCAGCACCCGGCCGATATCGGCCACGATGGCGCCCTTGTCCACGTCAAAGTGTCGGAACTCAACAGTGACGCGGTTGGGGTGCTGGCAGGCGCTGGGTGCGCTGGTGCGGCTGGCGGCGGCGCACACCGTGCTGCCCAGGTGCACCGAGTAGCGCGTGACCGCGCCCTGCGCGCTGGCGGCGGCCGGTGTCTCGGGCGTGATGCCGCTGGAGGTGGTGTCGAATTTCAGAAACTTGTAGCCGCCCTGCCAGTTCCAGAACATGGCGGTGCTGTTGAGCGGCGCGGGCGAGACGGTGGGGTCGCCATGGTTGCGTTCAAACGGAATGCCCAGCGTGAAACGCACACCGGTGTAGCGCCCGGCGGGCACCTGGCCGCGCACGCTGGCGTTCATGGCCGGCGTGCCGTTGCGGCAAGGCCCGCTGGCGTCTTCAAAGTCGAGCAGCGCGATGTTCTCCAGCTGCCAGACACCGTCCTGCTCCAACTGCACCGGCACGGCACGGCCATCGGCGGTGAGCAGTTGCACCTCGCTCACGTAGTAGCGAAAGTCGGCCGGTGTGATAGTGGAACGGGTGGTACCGATAGCGGGATATTGCCGACCGCAAGCGAAAGTCTGGCCGTTGACCTCGGCGGCGAAGTTCAGCTTGACCGCTTGTGTGTTGACCTGGGACACATGTGGACCGGTCGAAGAGCAAGCGGCGAGGGCGCCGATCAGCGGCAGGCACAAGACAAAACGTGTCATCAAAGTCTCTCCAAAAAAATTCAGTGGTGGTGTGTGTTGAGGGCTCGACCGCGCGGCGTCTGCACCCACACTTTCACTTCGCGGGTGCCCGCCCGTTCAAACCTCAGGGTGACGGGAAAGCGGTCGCCGTCTTTGAGCGGCGCCTTGAGGTCAAACAACATCAGGTGGTAGCCGTCTGGCGTGTTGTGGCGCATCGGCACGGTGGTGTGGCCCGGGATGTCCAGCGCGGGCAGCGCGCGCATCTGCATCACATCGCCCTGCATGCGCATGCGGTGGATGTCGACCCGAGCGGCCACGGGCGTGCTGGCCGACAACAAGCGGTCTGGTAAGGCGGCGCTGTTGCGGATGCCCCGGAAGTACACCGCGCCGTTTCGCGCACCGGGCAATGACGGGGTGGCGTAGGGGTGGTCAATGCGCAAATCGCCGGCCTTGAAGTCGTGGGCATGGGCGTTGCCCAGAAGGCCTGCGGCTGCGCACCACAGCGTCCACCGCGCCCAGATGGGTGGTGTCATGCCGCACGCTCCTGCCAACGGCGCGAAGGCATCAGAGCGCCCAATGCCCGGCACACGGTTTCCACCTTGGCGTCCACCGCGTGGGCCAGCTCCCGCAATGGCGGCAATTGGCTGCGCTGGGCTGCCAGCTGTTGACGCGCCTGCGGGCTGCGCACCTCCAGCACTTGGCACGACACACCCAGCAAGCACAGCAGATGTGCAATGCGCTGCCCGACCGTTCCAGTGCGCACACTGGCCATGTCCTGACTGCGCCGCTGTTGCTGCAGCAGGGCTTCGCGCATCAAGTCGGTGCGGGTGAACTCATCGGGCACCGCCACGGTCTCCAGCTCGCAATCCGTGAATGCGGTGGCAGACAAGGTGTAGGGTTGTCCAAATAAGGTCTCGATACCGATCAGGTCGTGCTCCACCGCCAGCTGGACCAACTGCTGCGTCGAGCCCTGATACCGATCAAGCCGCACCACGCCGCGGCGCACGCGCCACAAAGCGCCCCATTCGCCTTGCTCCAGCAATGGGGTGCCGGTGCGGTGCACGGCACCGGCAGACAAGGTGTTCAATGACATACAGCCTCCTGCTGTCTGATGACCGAAAGAAGCCCTTGTTGCGCGATGGCGCGCAAGAGCTTGTGATGCGGAATCAGACGCAGGCGGGGGGCGCGCGGGCCAGCGCTGAGGGCGGGCGTACAGCCCCTGATGACAGCGCTGTGGCAGCCACCCAGGGCTCGGTGGCCAGATGGTGTGGCACACCCGGTGGCGTGGGTGTCAGCGCCGCAAAGCGTTCGCACGCCAAGGCGCACAGGTCGCAGGCGTCCAGCGCCGGCGGCGCCGAATCGGAGTGGCCTGAACCGTCGGCCGATACCCAGCGCATGCCGGTGGAGGTGCAGACCTCCACCCAGCCATCGGCACCGGTCTGCACCATCTGCAGACGCGACACCGTGGGGGCGAGGATCGCCAGCGCCACGGCCAGCGCCACGGCCAGCACCAGGACGCGCCAAAGCCGCCGCACCCCAGGGTGCAGGCGCTGGCTGTCGATCCAAGTGCGGGTCATGCGCGTGCGGCCGATGGCTTGTGGAGCGGGCCTCAGTGTTTGTGGGCGCCGTGACCTTTGTCGCCATGCGACATGCCACCGTGCGCCGCCGGTGCGTTCATGGCACGCACGCTGGCTTGCACCTGCTGGGTGACGCGCTGCTTCTTGGCGTCTTCAAACACCAGGGTCAGGGGCACGGTATCGCCGGCTTTGACCTGCTGCTTCAGATCCATCAGCATGACGTGGTAGCCACCGGGTTTGAGTTCCACCACTTTGCCGGCGGCCAGATCAAGACCGGGCACGGCGCGCATTTTCATCACGTCTTTCTCCATCGCCATTTCATGGATTTCCACCACGCCCGCCACTGGCGACTCGGCCGCCACCAGGCGCACCGGCGCACTGGCGGTCAGACGCATGAAGGCGCCGGTGGCTTTTTGTGCGGGCACGGTGCCGCGCACCCAGGGCTCGTCCACTTTGACCACGGTTTGGGCAGACGCACTCACCGACAACAACAGGGACGCCACAAGAGTCCAGACTTTCATCACAAGCTCCAAAAAGAAGGGATGCCACACGCACGCGCGCCCGGCAGAGCCACAAACGACAAAAAAACAGCAAGGAAAGGGCGGTCAAGCGGACGCGCCAAGGCACCGCCGACCTGTACTCTGGTGTCAGGCGAGCGGCGGTGCGCGCGGTGACGCGTTGCGCCAAAGCGCCGCGATGGCGGGGGCGCGATACCCAGCGCTGGGCGGCGCGACAAAGCCAGCAGCCAGCGCTGCGGTATCGGTGCCGGGTGGCAGGCCAGCGGCGCTGCCGTGCACACTGCACCACACACAATCGGCCATGGCGTGGGCCATGCTCTCGGGCGCGGCGGGATGCTCTCCCTCGCGCTGGACGCCAGTGTCCAGGTGCACCCACACCATGCCGGTGCTGCGGCACACCTCCACCCAGCCACTGTCGGGGCCGGGCGCGTCACGCACCACCGCCTGCGCCAGTGTGGGCGCCAGCGCACCCCACACCAGGGCCAGCATGGCCAGCCAGGCGCTCAAGCGTGTGTGTGTGCGGGTGAACATGCGCCGCAGTGTAGCAGGGGCGTCATCTGGGCGACCCCTGCTGCGCCCGGAGTCGCCCTACGATCTGTGGCATCACCCACCCTCTAGGAGTCCGTCCATGCTCACCCTCTGTGGCTTTGCCGCCAGCAACTACTACAACAAGGTCAAGATCGCCCTGCTGGAAAAAGGCGCCGATTTTCAAGAAGAACTGGTCTGGGTCGGCCAAGCCGATCTGGCGGCCAGCCCACTGGGCAAGATCCCCTATTTGAAGACCGCTCACGGCACGCTGTGCGAGTCCACCGTGATGCTGGAGTACATCGAAGCGGCGCACCCGATCCCCGCCCTGCTGCCAGCCGACCCGTTTGCCGCCGCCAAGGTGCGCGAGGTGCTGCGGTTCATTGAACTGCACCTCGAACTGGTGGCGCGCAACCTGTACGCAGAAGCGTTTTTTGGCGGCAAGGTGAGCGACAGCGTGAAAGAAAAAGTGGGCGAACAACTGAGCAAAAACGGCGCCGCCTTGGCCCAGCTGGCGCGCTTTGCGCCTTTCGTGGCGGGCGACAGTTTCAGCCTGGCCGATTGCGCCGCCATCGTGCACCTGCCCCTGGTCAGCAGCGCCAGCAAAATCATCTACGGCAAGGACTGCCTGGGTGACCTACCGGTGCGCGACTACCTCAAGCAGATGGGCGAACGCGCCAGTGTGCAGCGCGTCAACACCGACCGCAAAGCCAACACCGAGCTGATGATGGCGCGCATGAAGAAGTGATGCGGCTCAGCCGCGCAGCCCGTTCACCGCGCGGTGCAGGTCCTCGGCCCAGCTGCGGCGGTCGCGGCCGTCGCAACGCTGGAGCTCGCCCAGGCGCACCTCGGCCACCAAGTCACTGGCCAGCAAGGTGCTCAGCAGCGAGGCGGCCAGGGTGGTGTCGCCCACAAACAGCGGCGCGTTGTGGGGCTGCCCGGTGCGGGCGTGGCGGTAGCGCAGGGCCCAGGGCTGTACCGGCACATCGGTGACCACCGCCGCCTGCAGCAAATTGGCGTGAAACGGCAGCAAGGCTTCGCCATTGGAGGTGGTGCCTTCGGGGAACACCGCCACCGCGTCGCCCGCCTGCAGGCTCTCGGCCATGTGGTGCACCACCCGCATGGCGTCGCGGCGTTTTTCGCGCTCGATCAGCAGGGTGCCCGCGCCCACGGTCAAAGTGCCGATCAAAGGCCATTGCCGCACCTCGGCTTTGGACACAAAACGCGATGGCGCCACGGCGTTCATCACCAAAATGTCCAGCCACGACAGATGGTTGGACACCCGCAGCACCGGTCCACCCACCACCTCGCCCTGGGCTAGCACCCGCACCCCAAAAGCGCTCAGCATACGCTGCGACCACAGCTGCACCTGAGCAGCGCGCTGCTCAGGCTGCAGCCGAGGGAAACGCCGGTGAATGACCCACAGGCCCCACACAGCCCACCACAGGGCGTGCACCGTGCGCCAGAGCAAGCGGGGCCAACGCATCACCATGACGCCACTCACGCTTGGAACGCGAGCTGACCGCCCACCAAGGTGGCCACCACCTGCACCGGCAGCTCGTGGCCTTCGAATGGTGTGTGTTTGCCCTGGCTGCGCAGCGTCTGGGGCCGCACCACCCAAGGTCGGTTCGGGTCGAACACACAGATGTCGGCCACGCCGCCCTCGACCAGGCGGCCCACACTGGCGGCCAATGTGCCCAGACTGTTGCCCAACACCGTCTGTGGGCCGCTGGTGAGCACAGCAAGCGCTTGCATCAGGCCCAGCCCGTCTTGCTGCGCCCAGCGCGCGGCCAGGCCCAGCAGCAGCTCGACCCCCGTGGCGCCGGGCTCGGCCTCGGCAAACGGCAGCACCTTGGCGTCGGCGTCGACCGGGTTGTGGTCCGACACCAGCGCGGTGATGGTGCCATCGGCCAGGCCAGCGCGCAGTGCGTCGCGGTCGCGCGGGCTGCGCAGCGGCGGCACCAGGCGTGCGCGGCTGTCGTAGTAGCCGATGTCGACTTCGGACAGCAGCAGGTTGTGCACGCTCACGTCGCAAGTCACCGGCAGGCCCTCGGCGCGCGCCGCGCGCACCAAGTCCAGTCCAGCGGCGCTGCTGATGCGGCACAGGTGCACATGCACGCCTTCGTCGCCGTTGGCCCGGGCCGCCGCGTGCACGCCGCGCAGCAGTTCAAACAGGGTATGCAGCGCAATCGTTTCGGCCGCCGCCGGCACACCGGCCAGGCCCATGCGGGTGGCCAGCGGGCCGCTGGCGGCCACGCCTTTGCCCAACCACGGGTCGAGCGGGCGCAGCCAGACGGTGTAGCCGAAGGTGGCAGCGTACTGCAGCGCGCGCTGCAGCACCTGGGTGTTGAGAATGGGCACCTCGGCCTGGCCAAAACCGACACAGCCCGACTCGGTGAGCTCGGCCATCTCGGTCAGCACCTCGCCCTTCAAGCCGCGCGTGAGCGCACCGAGCGGGAACACCCGCGCCAGGTGCAGCTTTTCGGCGCGGAACTTGAGCATGTCGACCAGGCCCGGCTCGTCGAGCACCGGGTCGGTGTCGGGCGGACACACCAGGCTCGTGACGCCACCGGCCACCGCCGCGGCCATTTCGCTCTCGAGCATGCCCGCGTGTTCTTGGCCCGGCTCGCGCAGGCGCACCGACAAATCCACCAAGCCAGGCGCCACCACACAGCCGCTGGCGTTGATGGTGCGGTTGGGCGTGAAATCGGGCGGTACCCGGCCGATGCCAATGATGCGACCGGCGGCAATCGCCACATCGGCCAGCTCGTCGCGGCCGCTCGCCGGGTCCATGACACGGCCGTTTTGAATCAGGATTTTCATGGGTGGAACTTTCTCGCAGAGAACCGGCGGCCGCAGCGCAGGGCCGCCCCAAGCAAGGCCAGCCCCCTCGGGGGGCAGCGACCCGCGCAGCGGTGTGAGCCCCGGGCCGAGCTGAAAAGCGCGGGACGCAAGGGGGTCATGGTCATGCTTCATTCCCCGCAACGATGCTCAACACCGCCATGCGCACCGCAATGCCGAAAGTCACCTGCGGCAGGATCACGCTCTGCGCGCCGTCGGCCACCGCCGAGTCGATTTCGACGCCCCGGTTGATTGGCCCCGGGTGCATGACGATGGCGTCGGGCTTGGCCAGCGCCAAGCGCTCGGGCGTGAGGCCGAAGCTCTTGAAGAACTCCTGGCTCGACGGCAACAGCGCGCCGCTCATGCGCTCGTTCTGCAGCCGCAGGGTGATCACCACGTCGCAGTCCTTGATGCCCTCTTCGAGCGTGTGGCAGACCCGCACGCCCATGGCCGACAGATCGGCTGGCACCAAGGTGCGCGGGCCGACCACCCGCACATCGGGACAGCCCAGCGTGGTGAGCGCGTGGATGTCGGAGCGTGCCACCCGCGAATGCAGCACGTCACCGACGATGGCCACCGACAAGTTGGTGAAATCCTTCTTGTAGTGGCGAATGGTGTACATGTCCAAGAGGCCCTGGGTCGGATGGGCGTGCCGGCCGTCGCCTGCGTTGACCACATGCACATGCGGCGCCACATGTTGGGCGATCAGGTAGGGTGCGCCCGATTCGCTGTGGCGCACCACAAAGATGTCGGCCGCCATCGCGCTCAGGTTGGCGATGGTGTCGAGCAGCGACTCGCCCTTGGCGGTCGAGCTGCGCGCGATGTCCAGCGTGTAGACGTCGGCCGACAGGCGCGTGGCCGCGATGTCAAAAGTGGTGCGGGTGCGGGTGCTGTTCTCAAAGAACAGGTTGAACACGCTTTTGCCACGCAGCAGCGGCACCTTTTTGACCTCGCGGTCGCTCACGCTCACAAAATTGCCCGCGGTGTCCAGGATGTGGGTCAGGATGTCGCGCGACAGGCCCTCGGTGGACAGCAGGTGAATCAGTTCACCGTTTTTGTTGAGCTGGGGGTTGTGGCGTTTCATGCTGCTTGGCCCTCCACCGCAAAACGCAGGCGGCCATCGGCCTCGCGCGCGAGTTCAAGTTTCTGTCCAGCGGCCAGATGCACCCGCGCGGCCGAGAAATCGGCCTGCATCGGCAGCTCACGCCCGCCCCGGTCCACCAGCACCGCCAGCCGCACACTCGCGGGGCGGCCGTGGTCGAACAATTCGTTGATGACCGCGCGCAGGGTGCGCCCGGTGAACAGCACATCGTCGATCAGCAGCACATGCTGGCCGTTCACATCAAACGGCAGGCGGGTCTGGGCGCTGGCGGCCAAGCCGCGCTGAGCAAAGTCGTCGCGGTGCATGGTCGAGGCGATGACACCGGCCTCGCCGGGCAGGCCCAGATCGCGCTGCAGGCGCTCAGCCAACCAGGCGCCACCCGAGGGGATGCCGGCGAGCACGCAGGGCCCGGCGGCGGTGGCCAGCAGGCCACGCACGCCGCGCAGCAGTTCGCCGTACAGGGCTTCGGCGTTCAGTTCAAGACTCAAGGCAGGCTCCTCAAAAACTGTTCCAAGATCAGGCAGGCCGAGGCCGCATCGGCGTCGCGCGCCCCTAGGCTGTGGGCTTCGGTGGTGGTGTAGCGCTCATCGACTTCGTGCACCGGCAGGCCAAAGCGGCCGTGCAGCTGGCGGGCGAATTTGCGCGCGCGCAGTGTGCCCTCGTGCTCGGCGCCATCGGGGTGAAACGGCACCCCCACCACCAGCGCGTCGGGTTGCCATTCGTGGATGTGGGCGGCCACCTTGGGCCAACGGGCGTCGCCCTCGGCCACCAGGGTCGGCAAGGGGGTGGCGGTGCGGGTCAAGGCGTTGCCACAGGCCACGCCGGTGCGCTTGAGCCCGAGGTCAAAAGCCAAGTATTGCTTCATGCGTGGCCCGCATCGGGCGACAGCATCCAAGGCTGCAGGCCCAGCAAGCCCATGGCCTTGTGGTAGCGCTCTTGCACCGGGGTGTCGAAAATCAGCGCGGGGTCTGCCGCCACGGTGAGCCAGCTGTTTTCGGAAATCTCGGACTCCAGCTGCCCCTGCCCCCAGCTCGCGTAACCCAGGGTGATGAACACCTTGCGCGGCCCCACGCCGGTGGACAGCGCTTCGAGCACGTCGCGCGAGGTGGTCATTTCCAGCCCACCGGGAATCGTCATGGTGGACGCGTAGACCGCTTCGTCGGGCGCACCCTCGCCCAGAATGGGCTCGTGCAGCACAAAACCGCGCTCGGTCTGTACCGGGCCGCCCATGAACACCGGCTCGTCCATCAAGTCGGCACGGCCCAGCGTCAAATCGACTTTTTCAAACAACCCCGGCAAGCGAATGTCGCTGGGTTTGTTGATGATCAGCCCCAGCGCGCCACGCTCGCTGTGGTCGCACAGGTACACCACGCTGCGCCCGAATAGCTCGTCTTGCAAGTTGGGCATCGCAATCAGAAAGTGGTGCGTGAGATTGGTCGGGGCAGAATCGGCGGACATGAGCCCATTTTATTCGCCCCCCAGCGCCGACGCCGGCGCGCCCCGCCTAGACCGCGGTCTGGTCTGGCTGCGCCGCGACCTGCGCTGCGAGGACCACGCCGCCCTGCACCACGCGCTGCGCGCCTGCCGACAGGTGTGGGTGGTGTTTGTGTTCGACACAGACATCCTGCAGCCGCTGCTGGACCAGGGCCTGCAAGCCGACCGGCGGGTGGAATTCATCCACCACAGCTTGGCCGAGGTCGACACCAATCTGCGCGCCCTGGGTGAGCACGGCGGCCACAGCGGCGTGGGCCTGCTGGTGGCGCATGGCCGTGCGCAAGAACGCATCCCCGCCCTGGCCCAGGCGCTGCATGTGCAGGCGGTGTTTGCCAGCCACGACGACGAACCGGCCGCGCTGGCGCGCGACGCTCAGGTGCTGGGCGCTCTGGCGCACCAGGGCGTGGCCTTCAAGACCTACAAAGACCATGTGCTGTTTGAACGCCGCGAGGTGCTGACCCAGGCCGGCCAGCCCTTTGGCGTGTTCACGCCCTACAAAAACGCTTGGCTCAAGCGGCTGCAGCCCGAAGACATGGCGCCGCTGGTGGTGCGCCCCCATGCGGCCCACTTGGCGCCGCTGCCCGCCGAACTGCCCACCGGACTCGCCGGCCCCTTGCCGGCGCTACAGGCGCTGGGCTTTGCCGCGACCAATCTGCGCACTCTGGCGCTGCCCACTGGCGCCAGCGGCGCACACCGGCTGCTGGCCGATTTTGTAGAGCGCATGGACCGCTACCACGAGGCGCGCGATTTTCCAGCCGTCAAAGGCCCGAGCTATCTGAGCGTGCACCTGCGCTTTGGCACAGTGTCGGTGCGCGAGCTGGTGCGCCTGGCCTGGCCGCGCCACCTCGATGGCCAAGCCGGCGCCAGCACCTGGCTGTCCGAGCTGATTTGGCGCGACTTTTACCACCAGATCCTGGCCAACCACCCGCATGTGGTGGAGCGCGCCTTCAAGCCCGAATACGACCGCATCGCGTTCAACAAAGGCGCCCACGCCAAGGCGCTGTTCGCCGCCTGGTGCGAAGGCCGCACCGGCTACCCGCTGGTGGACGCGGCCATGGCGCAGATCAACCAGACCGGCTATATGCACAACCGGTTGCGCATGGTGGTGGCGAGTTTTTTGGTGAAGGACTTGGGCCTGCACTGGGGCTGGGGCGAGCGCTACTTTGCCGAGCACCTGATCGACTTCGACCTAGCGGCCAACAACGGCGGCTGGCAGTGGGCGGCCTCCAGCGGCTGCGACGCCCAGCCGTATTTCCGCATCTTCAACCCGGTGAGCCAGAGCGAGAAGTTCGACCCGGCGGGCAAGTTCATTCGGCGCTACCTGCCGCAGCTCGCCGCCCTGCCCGACAAGGCCCTGCACGCACCCTGGCAACACCCGGTGCTGCTGGCCGACGCCGGTATCGTGCTGGGCCGCGACTATCCCGCCCCCGTGGTGGACCACGCGGTGGCGCGCGAAGCCACGCTGACACGCTACGCTGTGGTGAAAAAAGCCTGAGTCGCCGGCTGGCGCTCAGTCGGCGCTGCGGGTGTAGCGGGCCAGCAGACCCAACAACTCATCTTCTGGATAGGGCTTGCCCAGGTAGTGGTTGGCGCCCAGCGACAGGGCAAGCTGGCGGTGTTTGTCGGCGATGCGCGAGGTGATCATGATCACCGGCACTTCGGTCCAGCGGGCGTCGCCGCGCAGGTTGCGCACCAAGTCAAAGCCGTCCATGCGCGGCATCTCAATGTCGCACAGCACCGCCGCTGGGCTTTCCTGCTGCAGCAGCTCCAGCGCCTGCAGGCCGTCGGCGGCCAGCGCCACCCGGTAGCCTTCGCGCGCCAGCAAGCGCTGGGTGATGCGGCGCACGGTGATGGAGTCGTCCACCACCAGCACCAGCGGCTGGCGCGACACCACCGCCGGCGCGGCCTCGACCACGGCGCTCGGCGCCTGGGCACTGCCGGCGTAGGCGCGGGCGGTGTCGCCATGCAAGCGCGCCAGCACCACCGGGTTGTGGATCAACGCCACCGCACCCGAACCCAAAATCGACATGCCGACCAAGCCCGGGACACCCGAGAGCTGGGCACCCAGTTTCTTGACCACCACTTCTTGACTGCCCAGCACCTCGTCCACATGCAAGACCACGCGCTGACCAGCGCTGCGCAACAGCACACAGGTGTTGCCACGCTCCAGCCACCCGGTGGGCGCAGGGCTGTGCCGCAGCAAGGCGCCCGCCCAGAACAGTTCCAAGCGCTCACCATCGACCACCAAAGCGCCGTCGGCGTGCGCCTGTCGCAGGGTCGGACCGTCGAAGCGGCGCACCAAGTCCACCAGACCAGCGGGCACACCAAAAACATGCTCGCCCGCTCGCATCACCACCACCTGCGTGATCGCGGTGGTCAAGGGCAGGGTCATTTGCACCTGGCAGCCCTGCTGCGGGCGTTGCTGCAGCTGCACCCGACCACCCAATGCGGTGATGTCGTGCCGCACCACGTCCATGCCCACCCCGCGTCCGGCCAGGGCCGACAGCTCGGAGGCGGTGCTCAGGCCCGGCACAAACACCAGTTCGCACCAAGCGGCATCGTCGGCCGAGGCGGGCACCGGCAGGCCCATGCCCAGCGCGCGCTGCGCCAGCGCGGCGGTGTCGAGCCCGGCGCCGTCGTCGCTCACGGTGATGGTCACGTCGTTGCCGACCTGGGCCAACTCGATCGCGATGCGGCCTTCGGCTGGTTTGCCAGCGGCGAGCCGGTGGTCGGCACTCTCAATGCCGTGCACCACCGCGTTGCGCAGCACATGCTCAAACGCCGGACTCAAGCGGTCCAAGGTGCCACGGTCCATTTCGATGCGTCCGCCCAGAATGTCGAGCCGCACCGATTTGCCGCTTTCTTTGGAGGCCTGGCGCACCACCCGGTACAGGCGCTCGGCCATCGCTTCGAACTCCACCAAGCGGGTGCTGAGCAGTTCGCGCTGCAGGTTGCGGCTTTGGCGGGCCTGGGCCTGCAACTGGTCGTCGGCGCCATCGACAGCGCGCTGCAACTGGCGCTGCACGGTGGCGACGTCGCTGACCGATTCGGCCATGCTGCGGGTGATTTCCTGCACCCGGGTGAAGCGGTCGAACTCCAGCGGGTCAAAGGCCTGCTGGGTGTCGCGCGCCAGCGCCAGACGCGACTGCATCTGGGTTTCGGTCTGCAATTCCATGTCGCGCAGTTGCAGGCGCAGGCGCTCCAAGTTGGCGTTGAGGTCGGCCAGCGAGCCGCGCACCGCCGCCAGCTCGCCCTGCACACGGGCGCGGCTGATCATGACCTCGCCGGTTTCGTTGACCAAACGGTCCAGCAGTTCGCTGACCACCCGGATGGTGGCGCGGTTGGTGCGTGTCTGCCCGGTGCTGGGATGCAGCGGCAGGCGAATGGCTTGGGGATCAAGCGGCTGCACCGCGGTCTCGGCCGGCGGGGCTTGTGGCTCGGCCGGCGGCGCCACCGGCCACTCGGCCGGTGAGGCCAGCCAGTCGGGCGACTGCGGGCTCAGCCGCTGCAAGTGCAACACCAGCTCATCCACCTCAGACTGCAGCCAATGCAAGTCGTCTGGCGCGCCAGCGGCCACGGTCTGGACCTGGGTTTCGAGTTCGTGCGCGCGCTCACCCAAGCGCAAGGCACCGGCCAAGCGCGCGCTGCCTTTGAAGGTGTGCAGCAGGCGCAGCACGTCCTGTACCGCGCTGCGGTCGTGCGGCTGCGCCACCCACTGGCGCAGCAGCGCCACCAGGCGCGGCATCAATTCGGCGGCTTCTTCCTCAAACAGCGGGAACAAGTCGGGGTCGGGCAGATCGTGCAGCTCGGCGTCGCGGTCTTGCACCCCCTCGCCCAAGGGCAGGATCTGGCGCTGGGCCGCACCGGTGGCCACGGGGGTGTCGGTGGCGCGGCTGAAGGCCGGCGGCGCCGCACGCAAATCGTCGATCAGGCTATCGATGCGCTGCAGCCAGTCGGCCTGGGGCACTTTGTAGATGCCGGCGGCAAACTGGTGCAAGACCGCACGCAGTTCGCGCGCCACGCCGCTGAGGCAGGCGTTGGTGTCCGGCGGCAACTGGCGGGCGCCCCATTGGCACATCGCCACCTGGTCCAAGGCCAGTTCGGTGCGGTGGGCCAACTCGGCCAACTCCGAAAAACCCACCGTGGCGGCACTGCCCGCCAAGGCGTGTGCGTGACCGACCGCGTCCACCGGCACCGGCTGCTCGTTCTGCAGCGCCCATTCGTCGAGTGCGTGCAGCAACTGGCGCGACCATGTATCGGCTTCGTCCAAGAACACGTTGTACAGGCGAATGCTGATGCGCACCGGCCCGATCTCGCGCAGCTCGTCGGGCGCTGGCGCAGCTTGCGACCACCCGGATGGCTCGGACGGCTCCGCGGATTCCAACAGCCCAAACGCTTGGGCAGCCAGGGGCTCCTGCGGCACCGTGGGCTCAGACAGCGCCAAGGCCCCGGGCTCGGGGGTGTCTGGCGCTGCGTCGACCGCTGGCGCGCTGGCTGGCACTTGGGCCTGCAACACGCTGGCCAACCAGTCGGCGCTGGCGTCGGCGGGTACTTCCTGGGCGCTGGCATCGGCCCACCACGCGCGCATCTGCGCCAGGCTGCGTTCCACCGCGTCGCTCAGGCTGGGCGCTGCGGTGTGTGGTGCGGCCAGGGCGTCGTTGAGCGCGCTCTCGACCGCCCAGGCCGCGCCACCCAGATGCACCCAGCCCACCATACGGGCACTGCCTTTGAGGGTGTGGAAGATGCGACGCAGGTGGCTCAGTGCGTCCAGACCACTGGGGTCCTGCCGCCAGTGCTCTAGGAGCTGCTGCGCAGTATCGAGCAAGCCGTGCGCTTCATGCAGAAACACCCGCTCCATGTCGTCGCCGCCACCGGTGGTGTCTTGTGCCATGGGTGGCACAGGCTCGGGCTCAAGGGGTGCGGCCAGGGTTTCGCTCAAATGCAGCAGCGCTTCGGCGCCTGCGCTGGCGTCTTGTGCCACCGCGTGCGACGCGTGCTGTGCGGCTTGGGCCACTTGCGGGTGATCGGCCAACACCGCTTGTTCGGCCAACACATCGAGCCGCTGCTGCAGGTCGCGCACATCGGCGCCGTCGTCCACCGCTTGCACGACACGCTGCACCTGATCGCGCAGGGTGTCGCCTTGGGGCTCCACCGGCAAGGTGGGCAGCAGCTCGCTGCCACGCCGGCGCAGCACCGCGTCGGCCTCATCAAACACAAACAGCTCGCGGGCTTGTACCGGCTGGTGCTCCAGGGTGTCGACCAGAAACCCGAGCGTGCCGATGTTGGCGCTCAGATGCGCCAAGGTGGCCTCGGGCAGCGGGCTGTGGTCCAGTCGCTGATCGAGCTCGCGCAGCACGGTTTGCACATGCACCAGCGCGCGCTGCGCTGGCTCTTGCGCCAGCAAACCCATGACACCACGCATCTGATCGAGCCGGGACAACACCGGATCCAGGCCCTGCGGCGCACGCTCGCCGCGCAAAAACAGTTCGAGCTGGCGCTCCACATCGGCCAGCGAGGACTTGAGTTCGGCCACCACCGAGGCGATGGTGCTGCGCTCCTGGGCCTGTTGGTAGAGCTGCTCCATCCAACCGGGTGCGGGGTCCACCGCTTGGCCGTCGATCAAGGCGCCCAAGCGCTGGTCGAGCTGGTCAAACCGTTGCACCCAATCGGTTTGGGCCGACGGCACGCTCGCCAGTTCGGCCTCCAGATACAGCAGGGCAGACGCCACATCCATGGCCAGATGCGGCACCTCGGCCGGTCGCTGCACCGCCAGCTCGGCGGCGGCTTGCAAGCGCTGGGCCAATTGGCTGTGGGGTGGCTGCAAAGGCGCCAGCACCGAACCCAAACGGGCAAAGGCCGACTGCAGTTCTTGGCCACCAAAGATGTGGCCGCTGCTGTGCAGTTCCCAAAATGTCTTGGCGTCGCGCAGCGGCGCGCGCAAGGCTTCGCGCCGGCCACTGTCGTGGCGGCCGAAGACGTCTTGGCGCAGATCGACCGGCGGGTGTTCCGCCAAGCGGTAGGCCTGCCGGACCAGGTGCAAGCTGGGCACCGGCTGCTGGTCCAGCGGCTGCGCCTGGGCGCAAAAAAACAGCAAGTCGTGCCACAGCACATCCGACACCTCGGTGTGGCCTTGGGCAATGGCCATGTACTGCTGCAACACACGCGACAGCGCGCGTTTGGCGTACACGTCCAGACCAATCAGGCGCTCGGCAAGCGCCTCGCCAAATCCGGCGGCCACCATCCAGAAGGTGCCGGTGTGCAAATCGCCCGCCCCTTTGGCCAGCCCGACGCACAACAAACTGAGTTGCCGCGCCGCCTGGGCGTTGCCCGCTTGCAGCACCAGCAACACAAAGCGGTCAAACAAGCGGCGCAAGCCGGCGTCGGGCGCAAAAGGATGCGCATCGACAGGCGGCAACAGGGTCGGGTGCGCCAGCGGCGCAGGCCACAGATCGGCCGGATGGATGCGCGGCGCGCCCAACAGTTGCAGCACCTCGCGGTGGCTGTGAAACAGCACCACCGGACTGATGAACTGGCCCTGCAAGCGGGTATCCAGATACGCCAAGGTGGCTTGGATGGCGCTGTCCACCGCTTGGGCGGCGCTGCGCTCGGGTGCGCGCTCTTGGCGCACCCACACACCCAACAGCGACTCCATGGCCCGCACGTGGCGCGCGGCCATGGGCTCGCCCACCAGCTCCAGCACCCCGACGACTTGGTGCAGATCGTGGGTCGCCGCAGTCAGCGCCACACGGTCGGCCTCGGCGCCGTCTTGGCCCATGGCCCCGACGAGTTGATCCAACCGCTCCCACACCTGCGTCAAGGTCCGGCGCAGCTCGGGCATGACCCAAGCCAAGGGCCCCAGATCGGGCGCCGAGAGTGGATGGGAAGACGAAGCGAACGGGTCAGACATGGACATCCATCAACACAAACAGAAACAGCCGGCGCCGGCCTCAGGCGATCTTGAAGCGCGACACCGACTGGCGCAGCTCCTCGGCCATGGCGGCCAGTGCGCGCACCTGCTCGGCGGTGGACTGGGTGCCTCGCTCGGTCTGCTCGGTCACCACAAAAATGTGCTGGATGTTGTCGGCCACCGAACTGGCCGAGCTGGCCTCTCGCACAGCCGCTTGGGCAATCTGTTCAATCAGTT
>CAMBOY010000022.1 GCA_945869245.1 Hydrogenophaga intermedia | reverse complement strand
TGCTCGGCGATGCGTTTTACGACGAACTCATCGACATGCATCCCCGGGCCAAGGTGCGGGGAAAAATGGAGTACCGCGGCAATATGGACAACCACGGCGCCTGACGCCCACACCATTGCCCACAAAAAAGCCCGGCACAGTGACCGGGCTTTTTGTTGTGGCGAGCCAGCAGCGTGTCAGCTGTTGGCCTTGTTGTAGGCTGCGATGCCGTCGAGAATCTCGCGGTGGGCGGATTCGACACCCTCCCAACCCTGCACCTTGACCCACTTGCCGGGCTCCAGATCTTTGTAGTGCTCAAAGAAGTGCTCAATCGCCTTCAGACGCATGGGGTTGAGATCTTCTGGCTTGCTCCAGCGGCTGTAGAGCGACAAGATCTTGTTGGTGGGAACCGCCAACACCTTGCCGTCTTCGCCAGCTTCGTCGGTCATTTTCAGGATGCCGATGGCGCGGCACGGCACCACCACGCCGGGCATCAGCGGCACGGGTGTGATCACCAGCACATCGACCGGATCGCCATCGCCCGAGATGGTGCGCGGCACGTAGCCGTAATTGGTCGGGTAATGCATGGCGGTGCTCATGAAGCGATCGACAAAAAGCGCTCCACTTTCCTTGTCCACCTCGTATTTGATCGGATCGCCATTCATCGGGATTTCGATGACGACGTTGAAGGATTCGGGCACTTTGCTACCGGGGGACACTTTGTCGAGGGACATGGTTCTGGGCACTAAAAGTTGAACAAATGGCACTGGTGCGCACCGTCCGGGTGCGCGCCAACTAGGATTTACCCCGATTTTACTGATGCAGCCCTTACACGGGGCGGCTTGCGCCCCCAACCGTGCAGCGACCCTCGCCACACCGTGCGCATGCAGGGGGCGCTCACGCGCGCGCCGAGGTCGCCTCACCCGCCATGGCTGCCACAATGTCGCAACACAGCGGCACAATCTCGCGCAGCTGGGCGCCGCGACCCAACTCAATTTGCTGCATCACCAGCTCGTGGATCGCCCCGACCGCTGCCACCGCCCGGTTGCGTTCGAACAAACCACCCGAGGACGGAACCGTGACCGTCTCTTGCATGAACGACGCCAGTGAGTCGATGATGCTGCGGCGCAGCATCAGGCCCTCAATGCCCATGTAATGGATGTCGATAAACAAGGCCCGCAACAACTCGTGTCCGTCGGCCAGATGACCCAAATAATTGCCCAGCGCAAAGTCGAGCTGGTCGCGCCACACCAGCTCCGGGTTGACCGATTTTCTGAGCGTGCGCAGTGCCGAATCGGCTGCGGCCTGAAACAGACACAAACAACACTGTTCTTTGTTGGTGAAATGCTCATAGAAGGTGCGCTTGGACACGCCGGCTTCGCGCACCACATCGGCCACCGAGATATCGGCATAGCCCCGACACGCCACCAACAGCGCCATCGCTTGGAGCAAACGCGCTTTGTGGTCTTCAGAAACCAAGGCTCTGGAGTCGATAGTAGAAGTCAAGATACCCCCTGTTGTGTTTGATTTAATGAGAATTTAACACCGGAAAGCGCTGGTACGCACAGTCCCGATTTCTACCGAGCCATCCCAGTACATTTCTAATGGACAAACCAGGTACGGAATAGTACCATTGCAAAATGTCTGATCTGACCACCCGCCAATTGCTCATTGACTTGTCGCAGCCCCCTGGGCGCCATTGGTGTGCCAATGACGCCTTCTTGACGGCGTGGTTCAACGCCCTGTCGATGAGCTTTCCCTTGGGCGAGCAGTTTTTCATTGATAGCCTGCTTGCAGCGGTCAAGGAGCTGCCGCAGGCCGAACAACACGAACTGCAGCCCCTGATTCGCGGATTTGTGGCGCAAGAGGCGACCCACCGCCATGTTCACAAGCGCTTCAACGACCATTTGCTGGCAGCTGGCCTGAGCAATGGGTGGGAGCGGCGCATTGTGCGCAGGCTGCGTTTGGTCAACAAACTGGCGCCCAAGCACCGGGTCGCCATCACAGCCGCATACGAGCATTTCACCGCCGTGCTGTCCGCTTACCTGCTGCGGCATCCACAACAGTTGGCGGGCACCGAAGAGCGTTTGCAGCACCTGTGGTTGTGGCACGCCTCCGAAGAGGTAGAGCACAAGAGTGTGGCCTTCGACCTGTTCCAGCACATCGACGGCCGACTGGCGGTGCGGCGCCGTTGGATGGCGCGTGTGACCCTGATCTTTTTTCTCGACGCGGTGCTGCAGACGCTGTCCAATTTGCGTCGCGATGGCAGCTTGTACCAGCTGTCCACATGGCGCAGCGCTTGGCGTTTTTTGCTCGGCCCTTCGGGGGTGTTGCGCGAGTCGTACCCGCTGTGGAAAGACTATTTCCGAGCCGACTTTCACCCCAATCAACACAGCGAAGCGGGCCAAGACGCCTGGCTCCAAGAGCACCCACAAGCGTACCGGGCGGTGCGCGCCAGCTGAGGCGCAGGGCGCGGCCTGCGGGGCCTGTCCCTGCACGCGGTGAGCCTAAGAGATTGCCCGATAATCTGCCGCATGGCTGAACGCACCATTCCTCTGCTCGACGAACGCACAATACACACCACAGCGGTGGTGCCACCACAGACCATCGCCGCCGATGGCAAGTTGCTTGATCGGCGCGGGCGCCCCCTGCGCGACCTGCGCATCAGCGTGACCGATCGCTGCAATTTCCGTTGTGGGTATTGCATGCCCAAGGAGGTCTTTAACAAAGACTATGCCTATCTGCCGCAATCGTCCTTGCTGACGTTTGAAGAAATCACGCGGGTGGCTCGGGTGTTTGTATCGCACGGTGTGCGCAAGATTCGGCTCACTGGCGGTGAGCCTTTGCTGCGCAAGAACCTTGAAATCCTGGTGCAGCAACTGGCTGCGCTGCGCGACGCCGACGGCGCGCCTCTGGACCTCACCCTCACCACCAATGGCTCCTTGATCACCAAAAAGGCGCAAGCGCTCAACGACGCGGGTTTGCAGCGCGTGACGGTCAGCCTCGACGGCCTCGACGACGCCGTCTTTCGCCGCATGAACGATGTCGACTTTCCAGTGGCCGACGTGTTGCAAGGCATTGAAGCCGCACACCGGGTGGGACTGGGTCCGGTCAAGGTCAATATGGTGGTCAAGCGGGGCACCAACGAGCAGGAAATCCTGCCCATGGCGCGCCATTTCAAAGGCACCGGGGTGGTGTTGCGCTTCATCGAATACATGGATGTGGGCGCCACCAATGGGTGGCGCATGGACGAGGTACTACCCAGTGCCGACGTGGTGGCGCGCATCCACAGCGAGTTTGCATTGGTGCCGCTGGAGGCCGCTAAGCCCGGGGAGACCGCACAGCGTTGGGCCTATGCCGATGGCTCGGGTGAAATTGGCGTCATCAGCAGCGTCACACAGGCTTTTTGCAGCGACTGCAACCGTGCGCGGCTGTCGACCGAGGGCAAGGTGTTCTTGTGCCTGTTCGCCAACCGGGGACACGACCTGCGCGATCTGATTCGCGGCGGCGTGAGCGACACCGATTTGGCCAGCGCCATTGGCTCCATTTGGCAAGGCCGCAGCGACCGCTACTCGGAGCTGCGCGCCTCGCTGCCGGCCGACACCACCACCACCGGCGGCAAGCGGGTGGAAATGAGCTACATCGGGGGTTGAACATGATCAGCTATCTCGACATCACGGGCGTGGTGCTGGCCGGCGGGCGCGGCTCGCGCATGGGCGGTATCGACAAAGGTCTGCAAAAAATCCACGGCACACCGATGGCGCTGCATGCGCTCTTGCGTTTGCAGATGCAAGAAGGTGGCGGGCCAGCCGATTGCCTGATCAACGCCAACCGCAATCTGGCCGCTTACGAAGCCTTTGGTGTGCCGGTGTGGCCCGACACGCTGAGCGACTACGCTGGCCCATTGGCGGGCTTTCTCACCGGGCTCGAACGCGCCGAAACACCTTATGTGCTCACGGTGCCGTGCGACACCCCGCTGTTTCCTCTGGATTTGCTGGCGCGCATGGCGCAGGCCTTCGACCCGGAGAACACCGACATCGTGATGGCCTGCGCTCCCGAGGACGACGGTGAGGTGCGGCCACAACCGGTGTTTTGCCTCATGTCGGTGATGCTGCTGGAGAGCCTGGTGGCTTTCACCCAGGCGGGCGGCCGCAAGATCGACCGTTGGACTGCGGAGCACCGGGTCAAGCGGGTGGCGTTTGACCAAGCGCAGGACGATCCGCGCGCTTTTTTTAATGCCAATACGCTGCAAGATCTCAACGCCCTGCAGCGCACCTGACGCATGAACACACTGCAAGACATTGCCGCCACGCTGCAAGGCTACGACCCCAACGCCTTGTCGGTGCCAGACGTGTTGGCCTTTCTGGAGCGGCTGGTCAGCCCTGTGCCCGACACCGAAACGGTCGGTGTGTTTGACGCGCTGGACCGGGTATTGGCCAAGGATCTGATCTCGCCGATCAATGTGCCGCCACACGACAACTCGGCCATGGACGGTTATGCGGTCGCGGGTGCGGCGCTACAGCCCGGGCAAGCGAGCGCGTTTCGCTGTGTTGGCACCGCTTTGGCGGGCGCCGCGTGGCGGGGTACGGTGGGGCCTGGAGACTGCGTCAAGATCATGACCGGCGCCATCATGCCACCGGGCCTCGACACGGTGGTGCCCTTGGAATTTGTGTCGGTAGACAGCGATGTGGTGCGCTGGGCTGCCGATGTGGTGCGCCCGGGAGACAACCGGCGACTGCTGGGCGAAGACCTGATGCAAGGCCGCGCCGCCTTGGCACGCGGCCAGCGCCTAGGGCCTGCTGCGCTGGGTTTGATTGCCAGCCTGGGGCTGGCGCAGGTGCCGGTGGTGCGCCGTTTGCGGGTGGCCTATTTCTCCACGGGCGACGAAATCTTGAGCTTGGGCGAGGCGTCCCGCGAGGGTGCGGTCTACGACAGCAACCGCTACACCGTGTTCGGCCTCTTGCGCCGCATGGGCGTGGATGTGATCGACATGGGCGTGGTGAAAGACGAGCCACAGGCGCTCGAAGCAGCGTTTCGCCAAGCGGCGGATGCGGCCGACGCGATCATCACCAGCGGTGGCGTGAGCATGGGTGAAGCCGATCACACCAAAGCCATGATGCGGCAGCTCGGCGATGTCGCCTTCTGGCGCATCGCCATGCGCCCCGGTCGCCCCATGGCGGTCGGTCGCATTCCCGGTGCGCGCGGCCCCTGTGTGCTGTTTGGCCTGCCGGGCAACCCAGTGGCGGTGATGGTGACCTTTCTCGCCTTTGTCCGCCCTGCCCTGCAGCGCATGATGGGCAGCACGCCGAGCGCGCCGGTGTATCTGCAGGCACGCAGCGCCGAAGCGATCCGCAAAAAGCCAGGGCGCACCGAGTACCAGCGCGGCCTGGTCACCCCATCAGACGATGGGCAACTGTGGGTGCGCACCACCGGCAACCAGGGCTCTGGCGTGCTCAGCTCCATGGTGCAGGGCAACGGCTTGATCGTTTTGCACCACCAGCAGGGTTCCGTGGCCACGGGCGACGCTGTGGACGTGATGATGTTCGACGGCGCCATCTGAGGCGCTGTCCGGCTCGCTCAAGCGGCGGACGCTGGAGCGGGCATCGCACTGGGTGGCAGCGCGGCTGCGGGTGCCAGGTCTGGACGGCGCGACAGCAGCAAGTACACCGCCGGCACCACAAACAGCGTCAGCAAGGTGCCCACACTCATGCCACCCACAATCACCCAACCAATCTGCTGTCGGCTCTCGGCGCCCGCGCCACTGGCCAAGGCCAGCGGAATCGCACCCAGCACCATGGCTCCGGTGGTCATGAGAATCGGGCGCAAGCGCAGCTGGGCGGCTTCGCACACCGCGTCGAGCTTGCTCTTGCCCTCTTCGCGCAGCTGGTTGGCAAACTCCACAATCAAGATACCGTGCTTGGTGATCAGTCCCACTAGGGTAATCAGGCCAATTTGGCTGTAGACATTGATGCTGCCCCCAGTCCAGCGCAAGGCCAACAACGCGCCCAACATGCTCAAGGGCACGCTGAGCAAAATGATGAAGGGGTCGACAAAGCTCTCGAACTGGGCCGCCAACACCAGAAAAATAAACAGCAACGCCAGCGCAAACACAATCGCCAGCGAGCCCGAGGCACTTTGGAACTCTCGGCTCTGGCCGTTGAGGTCGGTGGCATAACCAGGCGGCAATACCTCGCGGGCGATGCGGTCCATGGTGGCCAAGGCCTCGCCGAGCGCAAAGTCCGGGCTGAGGTTGGCGGTGATGCTGGCGCTGCGGCGCTGCGCAAAATGGTTGAGCTCGCGCGGCACCACCACCTCGCGGGTCTTGACCAATGACGCCAGAGGAATCATGGCATCGCCGCGTCCTTTGACGAACAGGCGGTCGATGTCGTCGGGGGTGTTGCGGTTGGCCGATACGGTTTGCAACACCACGTCGTACTGCTCGCCGTCGCGTTTGTAGCGGGTGACGATGCGCCCCCCCAGCATGGTCTCCACGGTGCGGGCGATCGCGTCCACGCTCACGCCCATGTCGGCGGCGCGCTCCCGGTCCACGTCGAGGCGAATCTCCGGCTTGTTCAAGCGCAAGTCGGTGTCCACCTGCACAAAGCCGGGCACCTTGGCCATTTCGTCTTGGAACTGGCGCACCACCCGCGACAGGTTTGGGTAACTGTCGGAGGTGGTGATCACAAAATTGACCGGCCGCTCGCGAAAGCCCTGTCCGAGCGAGGGCGGCGTGATCGGGAAGGCGCTGATGCCGGGCAAGCCCGAGATGCGAGGCGTGATTTCGCGCGCGATCTCTTGCATGCTGCGTTCGCGCTCTTCCCACGGCGTAGCACGCAAAAAGATGGTGCCTTGGGCCACGCTGGGGTTGCCGATGTTGGCAAAGATGCGGTCGAACTCAGGGTAGCCCATGCCCACGCGTTCAATCGCCTCGGCATAGCGGCGGGTGTAGTCCAGTGTGGCGCCGTCCGGGCCGTTGACGTTGATCACAATCACCCCCCGGTCTTCCAAGGGCGCCAACTCTTTTTGGGCGGTCTGGAACAACCAATAGCTGCCGGCTGCGCTGGCGGCCATCACCAGCACCATGGCCCAGCGCCAGCGCAAGGCCCCGCGCAGGGTGCGCCCATAGCCCTTGGTCAATCGGGTGAAGCCGGCTTCCATGGTCCGGTCAAACCGGCTTGGCTGGGGGTTGTGCTTGAGCAGCTTGGCGCACATCATGGGCGATAGGGTCAGCGCCACAAAACCCGACACCAACACCGCGCCGGCCAAGGCCAGCGCAAACTCGGCAAACAGGCGGCCGGTGCGCCCCGGCGTAAAGGCCAGCGGGGCGTACACCGCCGCCAGGGTGAGCGTCATCGCCACCACCGCAAAACCAATTTCACGCGCGCCTTTGATCGCCGCTTCAAACGGCTGCATGCCGGCTTCGATATGCCGGTAGATGTTCTCCAGCACCACAATCGCGTCGTCCACCACCAGGCCAATGGCCAGCACCAAGGCCAGCAGGGTCAAGGTGTTGATCGAAAAACCGAACAACGCCATCAAGGCAAACGCGCCGATCAGGCTGACCGGAATCGTCACCAGCGGAATGATGGATGCGCGGAAGGTGCGCAGAAACACAAAAATCACCAAGGCCACCAACACCACCGCTTCGGCGATGGTGGTGTAGACCGCCTTGATCGAGCGGTCAATAAACACCGAGCTGTCGTTGGCGATGTCCACCGTGATACCGGCTGGCAGGTCTTGCCGCACCTTGTCAAGCAGGCGGCGCACGCCCGCCGACAGCTCCAGCGGGTTGGCCGTGGCCTGGCGGATCACCCCCAGCGACACCGCCTCGCGGCCGTTGATGCGCACCGAGCTGCGCTCGTCCTGCGCGGCTTGCTGCACACGCGCCACATCACCCAGGCGTATGGGCTGGCCTTTGATGGTGCGAATCGTCAGTTCGCGAAACTGCTGCGGGCTTTGCAAATCGGTCGAGGCGGTCACGTTGAACTCGCGCTGCTGGCTCTCGATGCGCCCGGCTGGCACTTCTAAGTTGGAGCGGCGCAAAGCCTCTTCCACCTCTTGCACCGTCAGGCCGTACGCGGCCAGGCGATCAGGATCGAGCCAGATGCGCATGGCGTATTTGCGTTCGCCAAACACCCGCACATCAGCCACCCCGGGGGCCGTCTGCAGCACCGGTTTGGCCACCCGGCTGGCCAGGTCGGACAGCTCCAGCGGCGAATGCAGTTCGGAACTCAGCGCAATCCACACCACCGGGAACGCGTCGGCCTCTACCTTGGCGATCACCGGCTCGTCGATGCTCTGCGGCAGGCGCTGGCGCACCCGGCTGACTTTGTCGCGCACATCGGCGGCGGCCGAATCGGGGTCGCGCTCGAGCGCAAAACGCACTGTGATCTGGCTTTGCTCCTGGCGGCTGATCGAGGTGATGACGTCCACCCCCTCAATACCGGCGAGCGAATCCTCCAGCGGCTTGGTGACTTGGGACTCCACCACCTCGCTGGACGCACCAGCGAAGCGCGTGGTCACTGTGACGCGGGGCTCGTCGATCTTGGGGTATTCGCGCACCGTGAGCTGCTGGAACGACACCAGACCCACCAACACAATCAGCAAGGACAACACGCTGGCAAACACCGGGCGGCGGATGGATAGTTCGGGCAATTGCATCGGGGTCTCCGAGAAGGCGGGACGGACCGTCAGTTGGGGGCTCGCGCCGGCGCACCGGGGGGTGGTCCGCCCTCGCTGCGCGGCGCCGCGGCGCCGTCAGATCTCTTGGTGTCGGCCCCACTGGCGCCCGCAGGCCCACCAGTGGGGGTGCCACCACCCGGACCACCGCGCCCAGACGGCGGACGATTGAGGTCGACCACACGCACCGCTGTGCCGTCTTTTTGCAGGCGCTGCTGCCCGGCCAACACCACGGTGTCGCCGGGGCGAATATCGCCGGCGATCTGCACCATGGGGCCGCGGCGAGCGCCGATTTGCACCTCCACCCGTTTGGACAGTGCCTTCGCCGAATCGCCCTCGCCTTCCCTGTCGATGCGAAACACAAACTGCTTGCCACCCTGCGGCACGAGGGCTTCTTCGGGCACCACCATGGCGTTGTCGAACACCGCAAACACCGTGGTCACGCGGGCGAACATGCCAGGGCGCACCGAGCCGTCGGCTTTGCCCGGCAAGGCCGCACGCACCAACAAGGACCGCCCATTGGCATCAAGCAGCGGATCGACCGCCACAATCCGCGCTGTGAATTTCTCACCGGGCAAGCCATCGAGCGTGAGCTCCACGCTTTGGCCGAGTTGCACCTTGGTTTGGTAGCGTTCGGACAAGCGGTAGTCCACCAACAATTCCGAGCTGTCCTCGAGGTTCACAAGGTCCGCGCCGTCTCTGACGTAGGCCCCCAGATCCACTTGCCGCAGGCCTGTCACCCCGTCAAACGGCGCCCGAATCACCATGCGCTCCAACCGCGCCCGGGCCAGCGCCACCTGGGCCTGGGCCACTTGCAGACTGGCTTGGCTTTCGTCGAGCACCCGCTGCGCCACAAAGTTTTGCGCCACCAGTTCTTGGTTGCGCCGCAAATTGGTCCGGGCGATCGACAACTGTGCCTCGGCCTGGCTCAACTCGGCTTTTTGCAAGGTGTCGTCCAAGCGCACCAACACCTGACCCCGCTTGACCGCTGAGCCATCTTTGAAACCGATGTGGGCCACGCGACCCGACACCTCGGGCCGCAACACCACGCTTTGGCGCGAGCGCACCGTGCCCACCGACTGGGCGTCGTCGCGCAAGGACTGGGTGCCCACGGTGGCCACCTCGACCGCCGGCGTGCCACCGCCGCGCGGGGCACCAGCCCCAGGGCCGCCGCCGGGACCAGCCGGCGCACCCGCTGTGGGCGCCGCTGCGCCTGGGGCCTGCGCACTCGCACCGCTGGCGGCCGCTGGGGCGGGACGCTGCATCCACCAAGCGGCCGCTGAAGCGGCGCCAATTCCACACACCGCCACCACGGTGTACACCATTTTTTTGGCCATGCAGTCTCACTTACAAGAACACACCTGGGCTCGGTGCCCCGGCAGATGCAAGCCAATGTAACAGCGGACTGTAAAGCGCGTGTGTAGCACGCCCGACAAGCCCGGTGCGCGGTTCAGGCCGGCACACCCCGGTTCGCCAGCGCGTCGGCGCGTTCGTTGCCCGGGTCGCCGGCGTGCCCCTTGACCCAGTGCCACTCAATCTGGTGCGGCCCACGGTAGACCAGTTCGTCCAGCGCTTGCCACAAATCGGCGTTTTTCACGGGCTCTTTGGCTGCGTTGCGCCAGCCCTTGGCCTTCCAGCCGTGGATCCACTCGGTGATGCCTTTGCGCACATATTGGCTGTCTAGGTACAGGTGCACTACACAGGGACGCTTGAGCGCGCGCAAACCCTCGATCACGGCCATCAACTCCATGCGGTTGTTGGTGGTCAGCCGTTCGCCGCCGCACAATTCTTTGCTGTGCGCACCGGCACGCAGCCACACGCCCCAACCGCCGGGGCCGGGGTTGCCTTTGCAGGCGCCATCGGTGTACATCACCACGGTATCGTTGTGTTCTGACATGTCATGCTTTCTGTGCTCACAGGAGGTGGTGTGCGGCTGGCTGGTTCGTGGTGCGACACGGCAGGCGCGCTGGACACCGCAGCGGGCACGGGCTTGAGCGCCAAACGCCGTGGGCGCCAGGCAGGCCCCAGCAAGCGCATACCGCGCACGCGTTTGGTCGCCTCGACAAAGTACACCGCCCCCATCACCGGCCACCACCGCGCGCCCATGCGGTTCATGGCATCCAAACGATCCAACCACGCCGGCGACTGGGTTGGCCAAACATACACCCCATAGCGTTGCGATTGCACCTCGAGGTTCATGAAGCTGAGCCAGTCGCGCACGCGCCACGGCGCAATGTAGTCGCCCACCGAAGGCAAAAACAATTGGCCCCACACCGACAGACCAACGCGGCGACACACATGGGCGCGGGCCTGGCGCAAGCCCCACAGGCTCAGGGGGTTGAATAGCGTCATCACCACCCTGCCCTCGGGCACCAACACCCGCTCCACCTCGCGCAGCACCCCGTGCGGATCGGCACTCAACTCCAAGGTGTGTGGCAGCACCACCAAGTCCACGCTGGCGTCGGGAAACGGCAGTGCGGCCGGGTCGGCCCAGCCATCGGTCGCAGGGCTGCTGGGCTGGGAGCCCACCAGATCGGCCTCGTTGCCCAACACCCAGCGGTGTGGCATGCGGCTGCCGGCTAGGCCTGCGAGGCCGGGCAAACCCAGTTGCACTGCGTGGTAGCCAAATACATCGCACACAGCCAGCTCCAGCTGGCGGGTTTCCCAAGCCATGACACGCTGCCCGGCGGCAGACTGCAACCAGTCGCCCAAGCCTATAATTTCGTGCGTCATCTTTGTTGATTTTCTCAGCCTGTTGACAGCCTCACCACACCGCAGCTCTCGACCGGGCTTCCAGGACCTTTTGTTGTGCTCAGCCTCACGCCACTGCCCGCCTTTACCGACAACTACATTTGGGTGCTGCACAACACCGAATCGGCGCTGGTGGTCGATCCTGGCGACGCGGCGGTGGTGCTGGACTTCCTAGCCGCCCGCAAGCTGTCGTTGGCGGCCATTCTAGTGACACACCACCACCCAGACCACACGGGTGGTTTAAACCTGCTCGCGGCGCAGTGCCAAGGCCCTATCGTGGCGCCCGCCAAGGAACAAGCGCGCACGGCTGGCGCCAACCGGTGGGTCGCCCAGGGCGATACGGTCCCTGTCTTGGGCGTGGTCTGGCGCGTGATCGAGGTGCCCGGACACACCGCTGGCCATGTCGCCTACGTGGGCGAGACTCCCGGCGCCGCGCCGATCTTGATGTGCGGCGACACCTTGTTCAGCGCCGGCTGTGGCCGCCTGTTTGAAGGCACAGCCCACGATATGCACCACAGTCTGAGCCAACTGGCTGCCCTGCCCGACCACACCCAAGTCTGCTGCGCCCACGAATACACCTTGTCGAACCTGCGCTTTGCGCTGGCGGTAGAGCCCGACAATCTGGACATCCAAGCGCACCAGCGCCGCTGCCTCGCACTGCGGCAGCGGAACTTGCCCACCTTGCCCAGCTCCATAGAGTTAGAAAAATCGATCAATCCTTTTTTGCGCACTCACCATCTGCCGGTCCAACAGGCCGCAGGTGTGTTTGCGGGACACCTGCCCTGCGCTGGCGCCGATACCTTGGCCGTCCTGCGTGAATGGAAAAACCAATTCTGAACCATGCCCTTGTTGTTGAAGACCCCTCTTGCTGCGCTGTGTGTATTGGCCGCCCTACTCGCGGGTTGCGCCACCCCAGCGCCCCGTGCAGCAAGCAGCCCGACCGCCGACAACCGCAGCGCCGCCACGCCACCACCGGCTGTGGCGCGTGCCTCTGCGCCACGCACCGCGCCGGCGGTGCTCAGCGGTTCGGTGACGCCCATCACCCTGGGCACGGTCAACGCTGGTGATGTGACCGAACTCAGCGCCCCGGCAGACGCGTGGGAGCGCATACGGCGCGGCTTTGCCATCCCCGATTTGGACCACGACATCGTGCGCGAAAAAGAGCGCTGGTATGGCAGTCGGCCCGAATACATCCAACGCATGACCGAGCGTTCCAGCAAGTACTTGTTTCACATTGTTGAAGAGGTCGAGCGCCGTGGCATGCCGATGGAGCTGGCCCTGTTGCCTTACATCGAAAGCGCCTTCAACCCGCAAGCGGTGTCGCACGCCAAAGCGGCCGGCATGTGGCAATTCATGCCGGCCACGGGCGAGTCCTTCGATCTCAAGCAGAACATCTTTCGCGACGATCGGCGCGACGTCCTCGCATCGACCAAGGCCGCGCTGGACTACTTGCAGCAATTGCACCGCCGCTTTGGCGACTGGCACCTGGCGCTGGCGGCCTACAACTGGGGCCAAGGCAACCTCAACCGCGCCATCACCCGCAACACCCGCGAGGGCCTGGGCACCAGCTACACCGACTTGAACATGCCGCTGGAAACGCGCCAGTACGTGCCCAAGCTGCAAGCGGTAAAAAACATCATCGCGCGTCCGCAAGACTTTGGCGTGCGCCTACCGGCGATCGCCAACTATCCCTTTTTTGACTCGGTGTCGATCGACAGGGACATGGACGTGGCACTCATCACGCGGCTGGCGGGCGTGAGCGAATCGGATTTTCGGACGCTCAACCCGTCGCTGAACAAACCCATGGTCATGGCAGCGGCCACACCCGAAATTCTGCTGCCACGCGACAACGCGATGGCCTTTCTCACGCAACTGCGGCAGCACCGTGGGCCGCTGGCGAGTTGGACCGCCTGGGTGGTACCCAAAACCATGACGGTGGCCGAAGCCGCCCAGCGGGTTGGTATGGGTGAGTCCGACCTGCGCGGCATCAACCGCATTCCGCCACGTATGTTGGTGCAAGCTGGCTCCAGTCTGTTGGTGGAGCGCGGGCGCGGCATCGACAAGGACGTGCCCGAGCACGTGGTCGACAACGCCCAACGCAGTCTCACACCCGAGGTGGTGCTGCGGCGTGTCACCGTCAAAGCCCGCAAAGGCGACACGGTGGCCTCCCTGGCCAAACGCCACCGGGTAACAGCCGGACAAATTGCCAACTGGAACGCCTTGTCTGCCAACAGCAAGCTCAAAAGCGGCCAACAACTCACTTTGATGCTGCCCAAGGGCACTCGCACAGCGGCAGACAGCGCAGCAGGCAAAAAACCGCGTGCCAAGGCGAGTGCAGCGGCGCGCAAAACCAAGGCACAAGCACCCGGTCAGAGAAAAAAGGCCACCGCCGCGAGCCAACGCACAGCGGCCAAAGGCAAGCCAGCCAAGACCGTTACAGCCAAGCGCCCAACCAACAAGAAGTGAACGCTTCAGGCCCGGAAACGGGACTTGGCTTCTTTGGCCCATTGGTTGGTCACCGTGTGGGCCAGGGGCGTGTCGGCATCGGCCCAGACCGGAGACCAACGGGCCAACACGCGCCGCATCTGATCGGGTGCGCCTTCGTCGAACACACCGTCTGGTGACCACGCCTCCCGGTTGTGGGCAAAGGCGCTCAGGTACAAGCCCCGGTCGCCCCGAAAGTGCTCCTCCGCCACCGCGCGCGAGACATCGAGCATGCCCGCTGTCTGTAGCCATTTTTGCGCATGCACCACCGCGTGGGTCAAGGCGCGGCACTGCTCGGCACGTTGCCGGGACAACTCCACCGAAGTGCACAGACTCGCCGCTGGCCACAGCGTGCCAAACAACTGCCGCGTACCATTGAGGGTGCGGGTATCGGCAACCACACGAACACCGCCATCGCGCTCCACGCGCGACATATGTGGATCGGGCAAACACGCGCCGTCCAAGCCTTTGTTGCGCAGCAACTCCAACACTGGCTCAGCTCCCGCCACCTCCACCCACTGCACGGGCGGCTGCAGCGGCTGTTGGCGTGCCAAAAACTGTTGTGCCACACGGTAGGCTGCGTCGCTGCTTTTGGGCACCGCCAAGCGCAGTGGGGTACCACGTGCGAGCGCTTCATAACCAGGACGCGACATCCCCAGAGCGTACTGGGGCGTGCGCGACTGCAGCACAAATGCGGTCCAGCGCATGCCCTGCAGAGCAACCTTGAGTGTGAGCGCATAAGGCGCAGACACCACCTGTGCACGACCAGAGGCCAGCGCCTGCACCGCCGCATCCAGATCCGGGCACAACAACCAATCGAGGCGCAGCCCCTCCTCGGCCGCATAGCCCAAGCGGTGCGCCAAATGCAGGGGCAGCTGGCACAGAGCCTCGGGCCGCGTGATCGCCACGGTCAAGCTGCCAGCGCGCGGCCCAGCCGCCAGCGACGCCCAAGCGGGCGCGCTAGCCACACCCAGTGCAGCCGCCCAGGCCCCTGTACACAACCGCCTGCGTCTGATCATGCGAACCCCCTGCCACCGCGTTGCCGTGGAACTTTCCACACAGATCTGACAGCTTAGTGCAGAGCGGCTGGGCCGGACATCCGGGGCGTTCCCAATCGGGTAAGTCCCATTCGGGGGACTACCGCAAGCTTTAGTTCGCGACAGGCTCGTGTCAGCGGCGATCGGTGAAGGCGTGCGCAATGGTGCCGAGATCGACGTATTCCAGCTCGCTACCAATTGGCACTCCGCGCGACAAGCGGGTGACCCGCACCCCGCGCGGCGCCAGCAGTTGGTGGATCACATGGGCGGTGGCTTCGCCCTCAGCGGTGAAGTTGGTGGCCAAGATCACTTCCTGCACTTCCGGCCAATCGGCCTGCCCGCTCAGGCGCTGGAGCAGCGCGTCCAGGCCGATGTCGCGTGGCCCCACACCTTCGATCGGGTTGAGCTTGCCCAAGAGAACAAAGTAGAGCCCACGGTAGACGCCGGTGCGTTCCAAGGCCGCTTGATCGGCGGGGGTTTCGACCACACACAGCTGGTGGCGCAGGCGCTGCGGATCGCTGCAGGTGGCGCACACCACCTGCTCGGTGAAGGTGTGGCACAAGCTGCAGTGTTGGAGCGACGCCACGGCGTGGGCCAGCGCCTGGGACAGCTCGGTCGCTGCGGCGTGGTCACGCTGCAGCAGATGAAAAGCCATGCGCTGCGCCGACTTCACACCCACACCGGGCAGCCGCTCCAGCGCCTGAACCAATCGATCGAGTGCGCTGGGCTTGGCCATGGGCGCTGGCAATCAGAACGGCATCTTCATGCCACCGGGCAGGCTGGGCATGCCAGCGGTGATCTTGCCCATTTTTTCTTGCGACGTTTCCTCGGCCTTGCGCACAGCGGCATTAAACGCCGCGGCCACCAAGTCTTCCAACATGTCTTTGTCGTCGGCCAGCAGACTCGGATCGATGGTCACCCGTTTGACGTCGTGCTTGCATGTCATCACCACTTTGACCAAACCCGCACCAGACTCGCCGGTCACTTCGATGGTGCCGAGCTCATCCTGGGCTTTTTTGAGGTTGTCCTGCATCGCCTGGGCTTGCTTCATCAAGCCCGCGATTTGACCTTTGTTGAACATGGTTCTTCCTTGTGTGTATGGAGACGCATTAAGAGGACACCGGGGCCGCGTGCAGCGTCCCCGGCACAATTTTGCCGCCGAATTCCCGCATCATCTGCTGCACAAACGGGTCGCTCATGATGATGGATTCTGCCTGCTGTTGCGCCGCAGCCGCCCGTGCGGCCAAGCGCAGCGCGGGGGTGTCCGACACCACGCCGGTGTCGACCTGCAAGTGCACCGACCAGCCCAGGCTTTGCAGCGCTTGGGCCAAACGGTCGCGGGTGCTGGCTTGGTTGAGCGTCTGGCGCTCGGTGCGCAAGTGCCAACGATCGCCGTCTCGCGCCACGAGTTGGGACTGTAAGGCCAGCTCCCGATTGAGCGCAGCCACGGCCTCGGCTTGGACCAGGGCCTGCACGGTGTCAAACCAAAAATCGCCCAGCTCAGTGGGCTGCAGCACACCACCCGGCAAGGCGTCGCTGGTGGCCGCTGTGGACGAGGGAAACGGTTGCTCCCGCACCGGCACCGCCACCACGGGCTTGGCCTCGGGCAGCGCGTCCCACGGGGGCACATCGTCGGCGGTGCTGTCGTGCGCGGGCAACCAGGCGTCGGCCAATTGGTCTTGCTCGTCGACTGCCGCCACGGCCTGTGGCGGGGACTCGGGTGCAGGTGCGGGCTGTGGCGGTGGCGGTGCTGCAGCCGCTGCAGGCGCCGCTTGGGGGATAGAGGCTGGTGCTGGTGCTGGTGCTGATGCTGGTGCTGGTGCCGTGTGCAGTGGCTCAGCCGATTTCAGACTTTTTTTTTCCGCGCTCGCCGGCTTGAAGGCCAGCAGGCGCAACAAGACCATGGTCAAGGCCGCGTACTCGTCGGGTGCCAGCCCCAGTTCGGCACGGCCATGCAGGCACAGGCTGTAGAGCAGCTGGGTTTCGTCGGGCGGCAGCAAGGCCGCCAGACGCGCTTCCTCGCGGGCATCGGCATCGACCAGCTCCACCGCAGCGTCCACCTGGTGCACCGCCATGCGCTGCAACACCAAGGTCATCTCTTCCAGGGTCGACGCCGCGCTCAAGCCCTGCCGTCGCAATTGCGCGACCCCTTGCACCACAGCGGCGCCGTGGCCCAACGCCAAGGCTTCGATCAGCGCCAATACATGCCCGCGGTCCACTGCTCCGAGCATTTGGCGCACGGTCTCTTCGCCCAAGTGCCCGCCACCGAAGGCAATCGCCTGATCGGTCAAGGACAGGGCGTCGCGCATGGAGCCTCGGGCGGCGCGCGACAGCAGGCGCAAAGCGCCCTCTTGCGCCGCTATGCCCTCGTTGGCGAGCACCGTCACCAGATGGGCGTGCACTGTCTCGGGCGCCATCGGTCGCAGGTTGAACTGCAAACAACGCGACAACACCGTCACCGGCACTTTTTGCGGGTCGGTGGTGGCCAACACAAACTTCACGTAGTCCGGCGGCTCTTCCAGTGTCTTGAGCATCGCGTTGAACGCGGTGTTGGTCAACATGTGGACTTCGTCGATCATGAAGACCTTGAAGCGCCCCTGCACTGGCTTGTACACCGCTTGTTCCAGCAAGCTCTGCACCTCATCGACGCCCCGGTTGGACGCGGCATCTAGCTCGGTGTAGTCGACAAAACGTCCCGCATCGATGTCCATGCAGGCCTGGCACACCCCGCAGGGCTGTGCGGAGATGCCACCTTGTCCATCGGCGCCCACACAGTTGAGCGACTTGGCCAAGATGCGCGACACGGTGGTTTTGCCCACGCCTCGCGTGCCGGTGAACAAATAGGCGTGGTGCAAGCGCTGCTGCGTCAAGGCGTTGCTCAGCGCCTGCACCACGTGCTCCTGCCCCACCATTTCAGCAAAATGGCGGGGGCGGTACTTGCGCGCCAAAACAACATAAGACATGGGGCGGCATTCTAAGCGGCTGCCAGCGACCGACTCGAACATTCCTCGCCTACAATAACGGCTGACGGGCCTTCCCGCATGGTGAAGCGGCCAACCGGGTCAGGTGGGGAACCAAGCAGCCCTAACTGTGAAGCCAGTGCCGGGGTCAAGGCTCGTCAACCTCTTCATACCCTAGCGCTCACCCCCATGCGTGGGCAAGCGCTACGCAAGCAAATCCCCACAGTTGGCGTGCGGGGTGTGCCGGCTTAAAAACCGTCGATCTTCAGACCCTGCTGGCGCACCACGCGGCGCCACCCTTCCAAGTCTTTTTGCACAAACTCGGCCAGTTGGGCTGGTGTGCCGGTGGCCGGCTCCAACGCGTCACGGGACAAGCGCTCTTTGACGTCGGGCATGAGCACCAGTTGCGCCAAGGCGGCATTCAAGGGGCGGATCACAGCGTCTGGCGTGCCCTTGGGCGCGACCAAGGCAAAGTAGTTGAGTACATTGAAATCGGCCATGCCCGCTTCTTTCATGCCGGGCACCTGCGGCAGGGCCGGGCTGCGATCCGGACTGGTGACCGCCAAGGCCTTGAGCTTGCCCTCCCGGATGTGCGGCGCCAAGGCGGGAATGGTGCCCGTGAGCAGCTGCAACTGCCCGCCAATGGCGTCCAGCGTGGCCGGCGCAATGCCCCGGTACGGGATGTGGGTGATAAAGGTCTGGGTGCGCGCTTTGAGCGACTCCAGCACGAGGTGGTTGATGCCACCCACCCCAGCAGAACCATAGTTCAGCGCGCCAGGCTGTTTGCGCGCCAAGGCCACCAACTCGGGCAAGGTGTTGGCCGGCACGTCCTTGTTCACCGCCCATACCAATGGCCCGTGCGCGATCATGCCCACGGGCGTGAAACCTGCCACGGGGTCGTAGCCCGCCGTGGGCAGTGCTGCGGGCACCGTGGTGAACGGTGCGGCGGCCAACAGCAAGGTGTAGCCATCGGGCGCAGCTCTGGCCACTTCTTGGGCCCCAATCGCGCCTGACGCGCCGGTGCGGTTTTCAACGATCACCGTGGCTTTGAGCAGCTCCGCCAGCTTGCCCGCCACCAGCCGGCCTACCGCGTCGGTGCCGGCGCCGGGCGCAAACGGCACCACAATCTTCACAGGCCGGCTGGGCCAATCGCTGGCCCAGACCCCAGGAGCGGCGCTGGCACCGGCCAGCGTCAACAGCACGGCCAACACCGAACGGCGTCCAGCCCAAGCAAGGTGGCGAGTCATGTAGAAATCTCCAAACAAACAACAACACACCAGCTTACACAAGCCGCATGAATGTGGTGTGACACCGTGTGCCAACGCTCAAGGCGTGGCACGCAGCATATCCTGCGCGGCCCATCGCCCACTGGCCAAACAGGCGGTCAACAGATAACCGCCCGTGGGCGCTTCCCAGTCGACCATCTCGCCCGCGCACCAGACGCCCGGCAAAGCCCGCAGCTGCAAGCCCTCGGTCAAGCCCTCAAAAGCCACGCCTCCTGCTGAGCTGATGGCTTCATCGAGCGGCCGCGGTCGCAGCAAGGCAAGTGGCAAGCGCTTGATCGCTGCCGCCAGCGCCGCCGGGTCGCCCCACTGCGCGCGCGGCACGGCCTCAAACACCAGGGCCAGCTTCACGCCATCGAGGCGCAGCCGGCTGCGCAGATGGCTGCCCAGACTGCGCGATCCGCGCGGATGCGCCACCGCGGCAAGCACCTCAGCGTCGCTGCGCTCGGGCATCAAGTCCAGCGCG
>CAMBOY010000021.1 GCA_945869245.1 Hydrogenophaga intermedia | reverse complement strand
CGACGAAGCCCAGCGCCTGTTGCGCGCCCGCGCCGCTTATGAAGGCGGTGACGACGCCCGCAGCCGCGAACGCGCCGAAGTGCAAGACATGAGCCTGGCGCGCGTGTTCCCCGACTTCGACGCGCTGCCCACCGATGCGCTGGCGCAGTGGGCCGATGCGCTGTATGCGCCGCTGCACGCGTGGATCGCCGAGTGCGTGCAGGCTGAGGCCTTTGCCGAGGAGCTGGTATGAGCGCTCCCACGCCACAGAACCTGGACGCGCTGCGTTTTCCGCTGCGCGGCGCCCGCCTGATTGAGGCCAGCGCCGGCACCGGCAAAACCTGGACCATCGCCGCGCTCTATGTGCGCCTGGTGATCGGCCACGGCGGCGACGCCGGCCCCATCGCCGCGCTCATGCCTGGGCAGATTCTGGTGATGACCTTCACACGTGCCGCCACCCACGAGCTGGGCGGCCGCATCCGCGAACGCCTGATGCAGGCCGCGCGCGCCTTTCGTGGCGAGTCGCCCGAGCCCGGCGCCCAGCCCGATCCTTTTTTGGATGGCTTGCTGGCCGAATTCCCCGACCCGGCCCAGCGCGCCAGCGCCGCCTGGCGCCTGGCCATGGCGGCCGACGCCATGGACGACGCGGCCGTGCTCACCATCGACGCCTGGTGCCAGCGCATGCTGCGCGAACACGCGTTTGACAGCGGCAGCCTGTGGGACGAAGAACTGGTGGCCGACGACAGCGCCTTGTTCACCGAAGCCGTGCAGGACTATTGGCGCGAACATGTCTACGGCCTGCCGGTGGCGGCGGTGCACAGCTTGCAGCGTGTGTGGGGCGGTGTGGCCGACAGCCAGCGCGACCTGCGCCCGCTGCACGGCCAATGGCCCAAGACCGCCCCCCAGGCCGCGCTGGGCCAGGCGCTGCAGGACTGGCTCGCCCCATTGGCGCCACTGCTGAGCGATCGGCAGCGCCAGGTCGACGCCATGGCGGTGTGGCTGCGTGAGCAACTCGACACCCAGCGCGAGCACTGGAACGGCAACACACTGCGCACCGCCACCGCCCAGCAATGGCTGCGCCGCCTGCACGACTGGTCCGCGTCCGACTGGCCGCTGCAGCTGCCCGAGCTGGACAAGGGTTTGCAGGCCCTCACGCCCACTGGCCTGATCGAACGCCGCAAAAAAAACGCGCCCGATGTGCTGGTGCCCGAGGCCTTTGCCTGGTTTGAGCGCCTGGTGCGTGCCTACCAGCAGCACCCCGACGGCCCTGCCCGCTCGGTGCTGCGCCGCCACGCCGGGGCCTGGGTGCAAGCGCGCCTGCTCACCCTCAAACGGCGCCGGGGGCAGCTGGGCTTTGCCGATGTGCAGGCCCGCTTGCATGCCGCCCTGCATGGCCCGCAAGGCGAACGTTTGGCGCAGGCCATGGCGCAGCAGTTTCCGGTGGCCATGATCGACGAATTTCAGGACACCTCGCCCGAGCAGTACGGCATTTTTGAACGGGTCTACGCGCCCGGGTCTGACGCCGACGCCGACAGCCCACGCACCCTGCTGCTGATCGGCGACCCCAAGCAGTCCATCTACGGTTTTCGCGGTGCCGACATTTACAGCTACCTGCGCGCGCGCCAAGCCACCGCCGGCCGCCACCACGCGCTGTCGGTCAACCGCCGCTCCACCGTGGCCCTGGTGGACGCGGTCAACCACAGCTTCGCCCGCGCCGATGAGCGCCTGCCCATGGGCGCGTTTGCCCTGGGGCCGGGCGAGCAGGGCCTGCCCTTTGTGCCGGTGCAGGCCCATGGCCGGGCCGACACCTGGGTGAGCGGCGACACACCGTGGCCGGCGCTGCAACTGGTGTTCGACGGCACCCCGCGCGGCAAAGCCGCTGCGCTGCGCCACTTCGCCGAGCTGTGCGCTGAGCGCATCGTGGGCTGGCTCAACGACCCGAGCAACGGCCTGCTCGGCGACAAGGGTCTGCAGCGCCTGCGCCCGCGCGACGTGGCGGTGCTGGTGCGTTCGGCCCAAGAGGCCACCGCGGTGCGCCGCGCCCTGCAGGCGCGCGGCCTGCCCTCGGTGTATGTGTCCGACAAAGACTCGGTGTTTGCCAGCGACGAGGCGCGCGATTTGGTGCACTGGCTGCAGGCCGTGGCCAGCCCACAAGACCTGGGGCTGGCGCGGGCCGCGCTGGCGCTCGATCTGGTGGGCCTGCCGCTGGCCGAGCTGCAAGGCCTGGCGCACGACGACGACGCGCTCGACACCCATTTGCAACAGCTGCAGCAGCTGCACCGCAGCTGGCGCCAGCTGGGGGTGCTGGCCATGCTGCGCCAGTCGCTGGTGGCGCTGGACATGCCCTCGCGCTGGCTGGCCCAGCCCGGTGGCGAGCGGCGCCTGACCAATGTGCTGCACCGGGCCGAGTTGCTGCAACAGGCCAGCGCCGAGGTCGACGGCGAGGCCGCACTGATCCGCTGGCTGCAGCAGCAGCGCCAGCAAGCGGCCGAGCACAGCGAAGAACAGGTGCTGCGGCTGGAGAGCGACGCCGACAGAATAGCGGTGGTGACGGTACACAAAAGCAAAGGCTTGGAGTACCCGGTGGTTTGTCTGCCCTTTGCCTCCACCTACCGCGCGGGCGACAGCGGCCGCACCGACGCGGTGCTGCTGCCCGCAGCCGACGGTGGCCGCACCCTGGTTCTCGACCCCGACGCCGAGGCGCTGGCGCGCAACGACGCTGAACGCCTGCGCGAAGACCTGCGCCTGCTCTACGTGGCCATGACGCGCCCACGCTACGGCCTGTGGATGGGCTTTCCCCTCATCAAAGAAGGCCAGCGCAAAGACGCCGACACCCAGCGCAGCGCCGCCGGTTACCTGATCGGTGGCACACAGCCGCTCAGCCCCGAGGGCTGGGCCGACGCACTGCGGCACTGGGCCCAAGGGTGTGCCGGCATTGCGCTGCAAGTGACTGAGGACACACCCGCACGCACCCGCTGGCGCGGCCGCGACGCCGACGCCGCAGCGCTGCAAGACGCGCCCACCTACCGCGCCAGCTTCGACCGGCGTTGGGGCATCGCCAGCTATTCGCGGCTCACGCGCGAGCTGCACGGTGCGGCATCGGCATCGGCCCAGGTGGCGCCCAGCCAGCTCTCGCCCCTGCAGCAAGCCAGCCCGGCCGACAACGAAAACGACACCCCAGCGCCCACCGCGCCTCTGGCCATGCTGGCCGGTGCCGACGCACCCATCTGGCACCGCTTCAAGCGCGGCCCGGTCACCGGCAACTTTTTGCACGAACAGCTCGAATGGCTGAGCGCCGAGCGTTTTGCCCTGCACAGCGACGCCACACTCGCCACCCGCTTGGCCCAGCGCCTGCAACACAGCCCATACGCTGAGCAGGCCGACGAGTTGTTGCATTGGTTGGCTGAAGTCGTGCGCACACCGCTGCCCGGTGTCGGCGCGCCGCTGGACGCGCTGCACACCGCCCAGGCCGAGCTGGAGTTTTGGCTGCCCATGGCCGGCCTGGACACCGCCGCGGTGGACGCCCTGTGCCGCCGCCACTGGCTGCCCGGCGTGGAGCGCCCGGCGCTGCAGCGCAGCCAGTTGCACGGCATGCTCATGGGCTTTGCCGACTTGGTGATCGAGCACCAGGGCCGCTACTGGGTGCTCGATTACAAAAGCAACCACCTGGGGGCCGACGATGCGGCCTACGACGCCCCCGGTCTGGCCAGCGCCATGGCCCGGCACCGCTACGACGTGCAAGCCGCCGTCTACCTGCTGGCGCTGCACCGCCTGCTGCGCAGCCGCCTGGGCGCGCGCTACCAGCCCGCGCAGCACCTGGGCGGTGCCATCTACCTGTTTGTGCGTGGCATCCACGGGCCGGAGCGCGGCGGCTGTGTGCTGGCCGCCGACCCCGCCGCGCTGGACGCGCTCGACGCCCTGATCGATCAGCCCCTGCCCACCGATGCCCAGCCCTGACGCCACACCCCCCACCGCCGCCGCTACGTTGGCCACCCTGCAGCGCTGGGCCGACCAAGGCTGGCTGCGCGCGCTGGACGCGCAGCTCGCCGGCTTTGTGCGGCAACACGACCCACAGGCCACACCGCCGCTGCTCATGGCCACCGCGCTGCTGGCGCATCTGGAAGGGCGGGGCCACACCTGCTTGCCACTGGCCGCGCTGCTGCGCGCGCCGCAGGCCCTGTTGGCCTGGCCCGAAGCCGCCCACACCGAGTGGTTGCACTGGGCCCAAGCCCACTCCACGCAGACGACCGACTGGCTGGCCGCGCTGCGCCGCAGCCCGCTGCTGCGCCAAGTACCCGCCGCACACAGGCCAGTTGACCTGTTCGCCCAGGCCGACGCCGACACCGGGCAGCCCCTGGTGCTGGCCGGCAGCGACAGCGTGCCGCTGGTGTACCTGCGCCGTTATTGGCAACACGAACAGGCCGTCATGCGCGGTGTGGCGCAGCGCGCCGCGCATACACACCCGGTGGCGCCCCACGCGGTGCGCAGCTGGCTCGACACCCTGTTTGGCCCGGCCGACGCGGCCACGCCCGACTGGCAGCGCATCGCCTGCGCGCTGGCGCTGCGCGCTGGCCTCACGGTGGTCACTGGCGGTCCCGGCACCGGCAAAACCTACACCGCCGCGCGCCTGCTGGCCCTGCTGTGGGCCACGCAGCCACAGCCCGAGCGGCTCAGGGTCGCGCTGGCCGCGCCCACTGGCAAAGCCGCTGCGCGCCTGCGCCAGTCCATCGACCAAGCCTTGGCCGATCTGGGCCCGCGCCTGGCCGACCGGATCAACCTGAGCGCGCTCAGCCAAGGCCTGGGCGCGGCCAGCACGGTGCACGCCTTGCTCGGCGCCCAGCGCCACAGCCGCGCCTTTGCGCACCACGCGCAGCAGCCGCTGGACGTGGATGTGCTCATCGTCGACGAAACCTCCATGATCCACTTGGAGCTCATGGCCGCGCTGCTTGACGCGCTGCCGCCGCACGCGCGCCTAGTGCTGCTCGGCGACAAAGACCAGCTGGCCTCGGTCGAGGCCGGCTCGGTGCTGGGCGATCTGTGCGCCCACGCCGACACCCCGCGCTACAGCGCCGCCACCTGCACTTATTTGCAGCAGAGCACCGGTACCGATCTGCCCGTCCGCACCGACGGCAGCGCGCTCGACCAGCAAACCGTCATGCTGCGCCAAAGCCGGCGTTTTGGCACCACCATCGGCGCGGTGGCCCTGGCGGTGAACGCCGGGCGCGCGCGATCAGACGCCAGCGGCGCCCCCGGCGCTTATGAGCTGCTGCAGCACGACCCAGACGGCGCCGTGGCGCTGCTCGCCGCACCGGTCGCGCCCACCGCGCTGGCCCGCCTGGCCACTCATGGGCGCAGCGGCGCCGACGCCTGCTACGCGGACTACCTGCAGGCGATTCGCCAGCGCCCCGCCGGCGCCATAGACGAGGCCGTGCACAGCGCTTGGGCGGTGGGCGTGCTGCGCGCCTTTGAGCGCTTTCGCATCTTGTGTGCGGTGCACGACGGCCCCTGGGGCGATGTCGCCATCAACGCCGACGTGCAGCGCGCGCTGGCCGCCCAAGGCTGGCTCACACCCGAAGGCGAATGGTTCGAAGGCCGCCCTGTCATGGTCACCCGCAACAACAAAGCCCTGGGCGTGTTCAACGGCGACGTGGGCGTGACCCTGCGCAACGCCAGCGGCGACAAACTGCGCGTGTACCTGCTGGATGGCGACCAACTGCGCTCGGTGCCGGTCAGCCGCCTGGCCCATGTGGACACCGCATTCGCCATGACCATCCACAAAAGCCAGGGCAGCGAATTCGCCCACACCGTGGTGGTGCTGCCCGACGCGGCCGGCGACATCCTCACCCGCGAACTGGTCTACACCGGCGTCACCCGCGCCCGCACCCAACTCACCGTGGTGGAGCCACGCGCCGGTCTGCTGGGGCAGGCGGTGGCGCAGCGGGTGCTGCGATCGAGTGGGTGGGGGGCTTGAGGGGCATGCGGTGCACGTTTTGTCGCGGTTGTACCGGATGGTGGCGCAGCAGCTGACGGATGTGAATGAGGACAGAGCCGGGCAGCTGCGCATCGTGGCCAGATGCATTGAAAAGCGTAACGCTACAAGATACAATTGATCATGATCAAGTCATTTGCCCACAAAGGACTACAAGCGTTTTTTGAGCGGGGTACAAAAGCCGGTATCCGCCCAGACCATGCAGCCAAGCTGGGTCGCTTGCTGGCGCGTTTGGATGTGGCGACTTGCGACCGCGATATGAACCTGCCCGGCTGGGGTTTGCATCCACTGGCGGGCGACAGGAAAGACCATTGGGCGGTGTCGGTCAACGGCAACTGGCGCATGACCTTCACCTTTGAGGGTACAGACGCTGTGCTGGTTGATTACATGGACTATCACTAGGAGCAAGGCGATGAATCGCATGAAGAACCCACCCCACCCCGGCTTGACGTTGCGCGATGATGTGCTGCCTGCATTGGGCCTGAGCGTGACCCAAGCTGCCGAGCAATTGGGCGTGTCGCGGGTCGCCTTGTCTCGCGTACTGAATGGACGCGCCGCCATATCGCCCGAAATGGCCTTGCGCATCGAGGCCTGGCTAGGCGTGTCGCGTGGCGGCGATGCCCGCGTATGGCTGGCCGAACAAAGCGCTTACGACATGTGGCAGGCCCAACAGCGATTCAAGACGGCACCCATGCGCGTGAAGCCTGCGCCCGCGGTGGCAGCCTGATTTTTGCCCAGCAAACAAAAAGCCCTCGCTGTTGCAGCGAGGGCTTTTGTGTGAATGGTGCCGGAAAGAGGAATCGAACCCCCGACCTTCTCATTACGAATGAGCTGCTCTACCGACTGAGCTACACCGGCGAAGGCCCGCATTCTAACAAAGGCGGGCTTCTTTGATCAGTGGCTGGAGCTGTTGGCGCGCGCCTCTTGGTGGTATTGCGTCACGCGCTCCACCTCGTTCTTCGAGCCCAATACCACGCTCACGCGTTGGTGCAGCTGGGTGGCCGGGATGTCCAGGATGCGCTCGTGGCCGTTGGTGGCGGCGCCGCCGGCTTGCTCAATCAGCCAGCTCATGGGGTTGGCTTCGTACATCAGGCGCAGCTTGCCGGGTTTGTTGGGCTCGCGCTTGTCCCAGGGGTACATAAAGATGCCACCACGGGTCAGGATGCGGTGCACATCGGCCACCATGCTGGCGATCCAGCGCATGTTGAAGTCTTTGCCGCGCGGGCCTTCTTTGCCGGCCAGGCATTCGTCCACATAGCGCTTCACCGGGGCGTCCCAGTGGCGCATATTGCTCATGTTGATGGCAAATTCTTTGGTGTCGGGCGGAACCTGCACATGCTCTTTGGTGAGCACAAACGAGCCTTGTTCACGGTCGAGTGTGAACATGGCCACACCCTGGCCCACGGTCAGCACCAAGGTGGTCTGTGGACCGTACACACAGTAGCCGGCGGCCACTTGCTGGGCGCCGCTTTGCAGGAAGTCTTCTTCCGTCACCCCGCGTGAGCCCTCGGGTTTTTTGAGCACGCTGAAGATGGTGCCGATGCTCACGTTCACATCGATGTTGGACGAACCATCGAGCGGGTCGAACAGCAGCAGGTATTCGCCTTGGGGGTAGCGGTTGGGCACGATGTGGATGGTGTCCATTTCCTCGCTGGCCATGGCCGCAAGGTGGCCGCCCCATTCGTTGGCCTCGATCAGCACCTCGTTGGCGATGATGTCGAGCTGCTTTTGCACCTCGCCCTGCACGTTTTCGGTGTGGGCCACGCCGAGCACGCCGCCCAGATCGCCTTTGTTGACGGCCTGGCTGATGCTTTTGCAGGCGCGCGCCACCACTTCGAGCAGCAGGCGCAGCTGGCTGGGAATGCTGTCGTTGGCGCGCTGTTGCTCGACCAGGTAGCGGGTGAGCGATATGCGTTTCATGGGGGCTCCCGAAGAAATGTTGTCAGAGCGAAAAATGGCCGCAGCGCGGGGCCGCCCCAAGCAAGGCCAGCCCCTCGGGGGCAGCGACCCGCGCAGCGGCGCAGCGTGGGGCCGTCATTCAGCCAAAGCGCGGGTCACGACCTCGCGCACGTCGTTGCTCAGGTCGCCTTTGGCGGCGACGCGGGCAATGGCTTCGCGCGCGGCGCTGCGGTAGGGCTCGGCCAGCTTCTTCCAGCGGTCGAGTGCGCGCGCCAAGCGGGCGGCGACCTGTGGGTTGAAGTTGTCAAGCTCCAGCACACGCTCGGCCCAGAACACATAACCCGCTGCGTCGGCGCGGTGGAACGCCGCCGGGTTGGCGCTGCAGTAGCTGAAGACGACGCTGCGCGCGCGATTGGGGTTGCGCAGGTTGAAGTCGGGGTGCTTGAGCAGCTGGCGCACGGCGGGCAGCACATTGCCACCCCGGTCGGGCGCGCCGGCCTGCAAGGCAAACCATTTGTCGATGACCAGCGCCTCGTTGTGGAACATGGCGTGAAAGCGCTGCAGCGCATCGGCCGCCAGGGGGCTGCCGCTGACCACCAGGGCCGAGAGCGCGTTGAAGCGGTCGGTCATGTTGCTGGCGTCTTTGAAACGCTGGTAGGTTTTGCCGGGCCACACGGTGTCGCCATGCTGCACGGCGGCCAGGCACAGCATGGTCAAGGCCATGCCAGACAAAGCCCGACGCCCGGTGCTGACGCTGTCGGGGCGGTAGGCGCCGTTGTCTTTGTGCGCGTCATAGGCCCAGGCCCAGTCCTCGCGCAGGGCAAGCGCGAGCTGGCTGCGCATGGCTTCGCGCACGGTGTGGATGCGCTGCGGATCGACCACCGCCATCTGCTCGGCGATATAGGTTTCGGCCGGCAGGGTGAGCACGAGTTCTTTGAACGCAGCGTCCAGCGTCGGGTGGCGCAGCACCGCTCGCAGCGCGTCGACCGTCTCGGCGCTCAGCGGGGTGGTGCTGGGCGCGCCATCGACGGCCAGGGCTTGCAGCGCGTTGCGCAGCACCAGGCGTTGGCCGGCTTCCCACCGGTTAAAGGGGTCGCTGTCGTGCGCCAGCAGCAGACGCAGCTGGGTGTCGTCGTCTTCCGTCTGCAGGATCACCGGCGCCGAGAAGCCGCGCAGCAGCGAGGGCACCGGCGCTTGTGGCAGGTCGCTGAAGGTGATGCTTTGTGTGGCTTCGGTCAGCACCAGGGTGTGTTGCTGCCCCAGCGCGGTGCCGTCGGCCAGCACCAGCGGCAGGGCCTGGCCTTGGGCGTCCAGCAAGCCCAGCGTCACCGGGATCACAAAGGGCAGTTTCTGGTCTTGTCCGGGGGTGGGGGCGCAGCTTTGTTCAAAGTGCAGGGTGAAGCTGGCTTGTTCTGGGTGGTGTTCGGTGCGCACCACCAAGCGGGGCGTGCCGGCCTGGCTGTACCAGCGCTTGAATTGCGCCAGGTGCTGGGCCAGCGGGCTGTTGGGGTTGGCGTCGGCCACCGCTTGGGCAAAGTCGTCGCAGGTCACGGCTTGGCCATCGTGGCGGGCAAAGTACAGGTCCATGCCTTGGCGGAAACCGTCGCGGCCCACCAGGGTCTGCATCATGCGCACCACTTCGGCGCCTTTTTCGTACACCGTGACGGTGTAGAAATTGTTGATCTCCACGTACTGGTCGGGCCGCACCGGGTGGGCCATGGGGCCGGCGTCTTCGGGGAATTGCGCGGTGCGCAGCACCCGCACGTCTTCGATGCGCTTGACTGCGCGCGCCGACGGGTCGGCGCACAGGTCCATGCTGAACTCTTGGTCGCGGAAGACCGTCAGGCCTTCTTTGAGCGAGAGTTGGAACCAGTCGCGGCAGGTCACGCGGTTGCCGCTCCAGTTGTGGAAATACTCGTGGCCCACCACCGATTCGATGTTGGCGAAATCGGTGTCGGTGGCGGTGGCGCTGTTGGCCAGCACGTATTTGGTGTTGAAGATGTTGAGGCCCTTGTTCTCCATCGCGCCCATGTTGAAGTCGCTGGTGGCGACGATCATGAAACGCTCCAGGTCCAGCGGCAGGCCAAAACGCGCTTCGTCCCAGGCCACGCTGGCCATGAGCGAGTGCATCGCGTGTTCGGTTTTGTCCATGTCGCCCGGGCGCACAAACACTTGCAGCAGGTGTTCGTTGCCGCTGCGGCTGATGATGCGCTGCTCGCGCGCCACCAGCTTGCCGGCCACCAGCGCAAACAGGTAGCAGGGCTTTTTGTGCGGGTCGACCCATTTCGCAAAGTGGCGACCGCCATCCAGGTCGCCTTGCTCCACCAGGTTGCCGTTGCTCAGCAGCACCGGATAGGCTGCCTTGTCGGCCCGCAGGGTGACGCTGTAGCTCGCCATCACGTCCGGGCGGTCCAGAAAATAGGTGATGCGGCGGAAACCCTCGGCCTCACACTGGGTGAAGAAGGTGCCCTGGCTCACGTACAGACCCATGAGCTGGGTGTTGCGCTCCGGGATGCAGGTGGTGAAGATTTCTAGGTCAAAGGGCGCGTCGCCTTCGGGCAGGTTTTCCAGCACCAGGGTTTCGCCGTCCATCTTGAACGAGCAGCCCGCGCCATTGACCAGCACCCGCGCCAGGTTCAGATCGGCGCCGTCCAAGCGCAGCGCCTGGGCCGGCGCGGCCGGGTTGCGGCGCAAGCGCATTTTGTTGAGCACCCGGGTTTTGGCCGGGTCGAGATCGAAGGTGAGGTCCACCGTGTCGATCAGGTAGGCGGGTGCGGTGTAGTCCTCGCGGCGAACGGCGGTGGCGGCTTGTCCTTCACGCATGGTCAGATCCCCTGTTTGAGCGACGCTTCAATGAAGGCGTCGAGGTCGCCGTCCAGCACTTTCTGGGTGGCGGAAATTTCTACGTTGGTGCGCAGATCCTTGATGCGGCTGTTGTCCAGCACATAGCTGCGGATTTGGTGGCCCCAGCCCACGTCGGTCTTGGTGTCTTCGAGCTTTTGCTGCTCTTCTTGGCGTTTGCGCATTTCGTAGTCGTACAGGCGCGAACGCAGGCGCTGCCAGGCCACGTCGCGGTTGCTGTGCTGGCTGCGCCCGTCTTGGCACTGCACCACGATGCCGGTGGGGATGTGCGTCAGGCGCACCGCCGAGTCGGTCTTGTTGATGTGCTGACCACCCGCACCGCTGGCGCGGTAGGTGTCGGTGCGCACGTCGGAGGGGTTGATGTTGATCTCGATCGAGTCGTCGATTTCGGGATAAACAAACAGCGAGGCGAACGAGGTGTGGCGCCCGCCCGAGCTGTCGAACGGGCTTTTGCGCACCAGGCGGTGCACGCCGGTTTCGGTGCGCAGCAGGCCAAAGGCGTAGTCGCCCTCGATCTTGATGGTGGCGCTTTTGATGCCGGCGGTGTCGCCCGGGGTTTCTTCTTCCACCGTGGCTTTGAAGCCTTTGCGTTCGGCGTAGCGCAGGTACTGGCGCAGCAGCATGCTGGCCCAGTCGCAGGCTTCGGTGCCACCGGCGCCGGCTTGGATGTCGACAAAACAGTTCAGCGGATCGGCCGGCTTGTTGAACATGCGGCGGAATTCGAGTTTCTCGACCTCAGCGGCGATGTGGGCCGCTTCGCCTTCGATGGTGATGAGGCCGTCGTCGTCGCCGTCGGCCTCCGACATCTCAAACAGCTCGGTGTTGTCGGCCAGCTCGCTGCTCAAGCGGTCGAGCACCAGCACCACATCTTCGAGCGATTTTTTCTCTTTGCCCAGCTCTTGGGCGCGCTTGGGGTTGTCCCAGACTTTGGGGTCTTCGAGGGCGGAATTGACTTCGCTGAGCTTTAAGGCTTTGGCATCGTAGTCAAAGATACCCCCGAAGTTCGATCACCCGCGCGCTCAGATCGGCGAGTTGGGCCCGGATGGCGTTGCTGCGTTCGGCTTCCATGGTGTTCTTCTGCTGCTAAAAATCCAAAATGTGGATTTTCTCATGGGCCGCCCTCCGCAGCGCTCAGAACCGGTGGTTGACGCCAAACATCAGTGCCGCCGTGCCCAATATGTGTACCTCTGCGCTGGTGCGCGGTGTGAAGCGGTAACCGAGCGAGGGAATCGCCGCGGGCGAAAAACCGCCCACGTTCAGCGGTACCTTGTTTTTGTATTCGCCCACATAGCCGTACATGATGCCGGCGCTCACCCGGCCATACACATTGGGAAAACGGTCAAACGGCTGTGGCCAGGTTTTGCCGACAAAGGCATAGACTGAGGGTTGGCCGAACGAATTGGTGAACAGGCTGATGCCACAAAATCGCTCCTCGGGCAGGCTCTTGCTTAGGCTGAGCAGGCGCACCGGTTTGTGGTTGGGGCTGGGCGACCAGTGGTAGGTGTAGGGCGAAGCGAACAGTTCGTAGCGCGAGCCTTCGGGTTGTTGCACGTCCCAGCCGGGGCAGGCTTCCCACGCGTGGGCGGCGCCACACAGGGCGAGGGCGGTTCCGAAGACAAGGTGTTTCATGGTGGTTGGAGAAAGAAAAAAACACGCAATTATCCGATGGCTGGGTTGCTGCCTGATCGCCGCCGCTTTGACGGGTTGTGCGTCGGTGGACGTGTGGGTGCGCGAGCGGGTTTACAAACCTCAGACGCTGACGCCGAGCGAATGGCAGGCCGGGCTGGCGCGGCTGGGGCACACGGCCGAGACCGTGCCCGGCCCTGCGGGCGATGTGCAATTGTTGGTGGCCCGCCCAGCGCTTGCCCGCGCCAGTGCGCCAGCGGTGCTGTATCTGCACGGCACCTACCGCCATGCGCTGGGCAATGCGGCCAAGCTGCGGCCCATGGTCGAGGCCGGCTGGACGGTGTACGCGCCCGACTACAGGGGCTGGGGCGCGTCCGCGCCCGGCTTGCCCGACGAGGCGGGCATCCACGCCGACGCTTGGGCTGCGTGGCAGCATATTGGTGAGCGCCACAGCCGCTGGCTGATCGTGGGCCATTCCATGGGCACGGCGGTGGCCGCACAGTTGGCCGCGCGCCTGGGCGCAGCGCCCGCGCTGTGTGGCGTGGTGCTGGAAAGCGGCTTTCCCAGCTTTGCGCGGGTCGCGGCGTTTTCATCGGGCGCTTTGGGCGTGGGCCTGACTGCGCTGGGGCGGCAGCGCATGGACACCGCCGCCGCCGCCCGGCAGTTGCGGGTGCCGGTGTGGGTGTGGCACGGCGAGCGCGACCGCACCATCGACCTGGCGCTGGGGCGCGAGCTGTTCGACGCGGTGGCTGGCGAGAAACACTGGGAAACCTGGCCGCTGGACCACAGCAATTTGCAGGACGACCCCAGCGGGCGCTACGCCCAGCGCTGGCGTGAACTGGCCGAGCGCTGCAGCACCCAGCCTTGAGCGTCAGTCCTTGAGGAAATCGGCCATCAAGGCCGCCAGCGCCTGCGGCTGGTCGTGGTGCAGCATGTGTCCGGCGTGGTCGATCACGGCCTCGCGCACATGGGGCACCGCGCGCAGGCGCTCGCGGTAGTCGGCCAGGGTGTAACGGCCCTTCCACCACTGGGCCATGCTGTCGTCGCTGGCCGTCACCGACAGGGTGGGCGCGTGGATGCGGGCAAACACCGCTTGGGCCTCGTCGGCGCGGTAGAGCTGGGCGCTCACCACCTTGTGCGCGGCCTCGCCGAGGATGCGCCAGCGGCCGTCGCCACCCGGCGCCGCCCAGTGGGTGGCCAGCCAGGCGGCGTGCTCGGCGCTCAGGCGCGGATTGGTTTTCTGCAGGCGCCGGGCCACGCCGTCGGCGTCCTCGTAGCTCTGCAAGGCGATGTCGCCGGCGCGCATCTGGCGCAGCTCGTCCAGCCACTGGGCGTAGCGCCCCGGCGCCTGCGCGGGCTGCGTGGCGGGCATGCCAAAACCTTCCAGGTTGATGAGCCGGCGCACCCGTTGCGGCCGCACTCCGGCGTAGAGCATGGCCACATTGCCGCCCATGCTGTGGCCCACCAGATCGATGGCGCCCTCAGGCACCAGCGCATCGAGCAAGGCGTCCAGATCGGCCAGGTAGTCGGCAAACCAGTAGGCGTCGGGAGCGGGGCCGTTGGGCGCGCTCAGGCCAAAGCCGCGCCAGTCGGGCGCGACGATACGCCGCTGCAGACCGGCGTCGAGCAAGGCGTCCACCACAAACTGCCAAGACGCGGCCACGTCCATCCAGCCGTGCAGCAGCACCAGCGGCGCGTGGCGGGGGTCGCCCCACTGGCGCAGGTGGTAGCGCCAGCCCCGCACAGGCAGATGCAGCGATTCGGACGGGTGACGGACTTGGTACATTCTTGGCACAACCCACAACAACACACGCAGCATAAGGAGACCGGCGATGCCCTCCCGTCAACACCGCGACAAACCGGTGCGCCCTGGCGACATGGCGTATTACGACAGCGTGCACCAAGGCTTTCGCTGGCGGGTGCCGCAGCGCTTCAACATGGCCGAGATGTGCGCGCGCCGCTGGGCGGCCGACCCGGCGCACGCCCAACAAACGGCGGTGATCGCCACCGCCCCGGAGCGGCCCGACACCCACCACAGCTACGCCGAGCTGCAGGTGGCGGCCAACCGCTTGTCCAATGTGCTGCGCAGCCACGGTGTGAAGCGCGGTGACCGGGTGGCGATTGTGTTGCCCCAGCGCTTTGAGACCGCGGTGGCCTACATGGCGGTGCTGCAAATGGGCGCGGTCGGCATGCCGCTGTCGCAGCTGTTCGGGCCCGAGGCCTTGTCGTTTCGGCTGCAAGACAGCCAGGCGGTGGCCGCCATTGCCGACGCCAGCACCTTGCCAGGCCTGTTGTCGGTGCGGCACGAGGCGCCGGCGCTCAAGGCGGTGATCGCGGTGGACACCCCGCCCACCGACGGCGCACTGGCTTGGGGGCCCGCGCTGCGCGCGGCCAGTGAGCGGTTTGCGCTGGTGCCCACCCGCGCCGACGACCCAGCGGTGCTGATTTACACCAGCGGCACCACCGGCAACCCCAAGGGTGCGCTGATTCCGCACCGCGCGCTGATTGGCAATCTGACCGGTTTTGTCTGCAGCCAGAACTGGTTTGGTTTCGACCCCTTTGACGCCAGCAAGCCATCGAAGGCCGTGTTCTGGTCACCGGCCGATTGGGCCTGGACCGGCGGCCTCATGGACGCCTTGTTGCCCAGCCTGTATTTCGGTCGTCCCATCGTGGCCCACAACGGCCGGTTTTCGCCGCAGACCGCGTTTGAGCTGATGCAGCGACACCGGGTGACCCACACCTTTTTGTTCCCGACCGCGCTCAAAGCCATGATGAAAGCTGTGCCCGAGCCGCGCAGCCACTACCGCTTGCGTCTGCAGGCCATCATGAGCGCGGGCGAGGCGGTGGGCGACGCGGTGTTCGCTTATTGCCAAGAGCAGCTCGGTGTGACGGTCAATGAAATGTTTGGCCAGACCGAGATCAACTACATCGTCGGCAACTGCGCGCGCCTGTGGCCAGCCAAACCCGGCAGCATGGGCAAAGGCTATCCGGGCCACCGGGTGGCGGTGATCGACGACGCGGGCGACGAGTGCCCAGTGGGTGTGCCGGGCGATGTGGCGGTGCACCGTTTGGACGTGCACGGCCAGCCCGACCCGATCTTCTTTTTGGGCTACTGGAACAACGAGCCCGCCACCCGGGCCAAGTACACCGGCAGTATGGCCAGCAGTTGGTGCCGCACCGGCGACATGGCGGTGCGCGACGCCGACGGTTACCTCTGGTACCAGGGCCGCAGCGACGATGTGTTCAAGGCGGCGGGTTACCGCATTGGCCCGAGCGAAATCGAGAACTGCTTGGTCAAACACCCAGCCGTGGCCAACGCGGCGGTGGTGCCCAAGCCCGACGCCGAGCGCGGTGCGGTGGTCAAGGCCTATGTGGTGCTGGCGCAGGAATACCTGCAAGCTGGGCGGGGCCGTGCGCTGGGGAATGCGGCGTTTGAACAAACGCTGACCGCCGAACTACAAGCCCATGTGAAGGGCAAGCTCGCGCCCTACGAATACCCCAAAGAGATGGAGTTTGTGGACACCTTGCCCATGACCACCACCGGCAAGGTGCAACGCCGCGTGTTGCGACTACAGGAAGAAGAGCGCCACCGCCAGCGCGGCGGTGGCTGAGGCAATTTACTTCTGTGCCACGTTGGCCGGCTCGCCAATGAAGATTTCCACCCGGCGGTTTTTGGCGCGGGTGGCGGCGGTGGTGTTGTCGGCCACCGGTTCGCGCGAGCCCCGGCCTTCGGTGCTGAAGCGGGTGGCGGCCACGCCTTTGGCGATCAGATAGTCGCGCGCACTGTTGGCGCGGTCTTGTGACAAGGGGTTGTTGATCGCGTCGCTGCCGGTGGAGTCGGTGTGCCCCACGATATTGACCGTGGTGGCCGGGTTCTTGACCAGACCAGCGGCAAATTGGTCGAGCACTTGGGCGAAATCGGACTTGACCGTGGAGCGGCCCACGTCAAAAGAAATGTCGCTCGGAATGTCGAGCTTCAAGCGGTTGTCGGCCGTTTGGCTGACCGCCACGCCGGTGCCCACTGTGGCTTTTTCCATCGCGGCTTTTTGCTCTTGCATCTTCTGCGACCAGATGTAGCCGCCGACCGCGCCGACCGCGCCGCCAATGACTGCGCCTTTGCCTGCGTCTTTGCTGCCACCGGTGATGGCGCCGAGCACCGCACCGGCGGCCGCGCCAATCATGGCGCCTTTGCCGGTGTCTTGTTGGGTCTGGCTCATGGTTTCGCAGCCGGCCAGGCCAAAGGCCAGCAAGGTGGTGATCAGCACGGCTTGGGTGGTGCGTTGGGTCATGGTAGGTACTCCTGAAGTGAATGGGGTCGGTGAACAGCACCGGCCTGCGCCGGCGGCGACAAAGGCCATGCCGTTGACCCCCTAAACTTAAAGCAGTGCGACCCAATTGGGTAGTACTTTTTTCATCACTGTCGAACTTGTTACAAACACTTGCATGAGCACTCTGCACACCGTGGCCTTGGGCCGCACCGATATCCGCGTCACACCGATCTGTTTGGGCACCATGACGTTTGGTGAGCAGGTGAACCAGGCCGACGCCCACGCTATTCTGAGCCGCTCGCTCGAGCGCGGAGTGAACTTCATCGATACCGCCGAGATGTACGCGGTGCCCGCGCGCGCCGAGACCTGTGGCGCCACCGAAACCATCATTGGCGAGTGGTTTGCCGCCAACCCGGGCGTGCGCCAGCAGCTGGTGCTGGCCACCAAGGTGGCTGGCCCATCGCGCGGCATGCCCTGGATCCGCGGCGACAACGCCGGTTTGACCAAGGCCGAAATGGTGGCGGCTTGCGAAGGCAGCTTGCGTCGTTTGCAAACCGAGGTGATCGATCTCTACCAAATCCACTGGCCAGCGCGCAATATGCCGACCTTTGGCGCGCTGTATTTCGACCCGAGCAAAGACAAACCCTGCGCCGGCATCGACGAGCAGCTCGACGCCATGCAGCAGCTGGTGAAAGAGGGCAAGGTGCGCGCGATTGGCCTGTCCAATGAGACGCCGTATGGCGTGCACGAATTTGTGCGCTTGGCCGATGAGCGTGGCCTGCCCCGGGTGGCCACCATCCAAAACCCGTATTGCCTGACCAACCGGGCGTACGACAACGGCTTGGACGAGACCTGCCACCGCTTGGGCGTGAGCCTGCTGGCCTATTCGCCGCTGGGCTTTGGTGGCCTCACCGGAAAGTACGACGACAGTGGCCTGCACGGCGAGCACGGGCGGCTGGCCAAGTTCGACAGCATGAAAAAGCAGCGTTGGGCCCGTCCCGAAGCGCTGGCCGCCGCCAAGCGCTACAACGCGCTGGCGCGCGAACACGGCCTCACGCCCACCCAGCTGGCGCTGGCCTTTTGTTACCGCAGCTGGCGTGTGGCCAGCACCATCATTGGTGTCACATCGCTGGCGCAGTTGGACGAGTGCCTTGATGCGTGGAGCGTGCAACTGAGTCCCGATCTGCTGGCTGCGATTGACGCCATCCGCTGGGAGCTGCGCGATCCCGCTCAGTGATGGCCAAAGTTAAACCCCACGTCAGTGAAACGCCCGCCACCGCCTGGCTCAAGGCGCATGGGGTGGCGTACACCGAGCATCCCTATGAATACCTAGAGCACGGCGGGGCGCAGCACAGCGCGCAGGTCTTGGGGCTGGACCCGTTTGCCGTGGTCAAGACACTGATCATGCAAGACGAGTCGGCCAAGCCCCTGGTGGTGCTGATGCACGGCAACCGCACGGTGTCGACCAAAAACTTGGCGCGCCAGATCGGCGCCAAGTCGGTGGAGCCGTGCAAACCCGAGGTGGCCAATCGCCACAGCGGCTATCTGGTAGGCGGCACTTCGCCTTTTGGCTTGAAACGTGGCATGCCGATCTGGGTCGAATCGACCATTCTCGAGTTGCCCCGCATCTGCATCAACGGCGGGCGGCGCGGGTTTTTGGTGGGCCTGGATCCCGTGGTGTTGACGAACCCGTTGGGTGCCCGGCCGGTGCAGTGCGCGCTGGCAGAATAGGGCGCCTGTGTGGCCCACGCTTTTGGGCCTGTGTATCGAAGAAAGTCCAACACGATGATGGAAATCGGTCTGCCTGTGCTGGCCACGCTGGGGGCGTACCTGCTGGGGTCGCTGTCCTTTGCGGTGGTGGTGAGTCGCCTCATGGGGCTGAACGACCCGCGCACCTACGGCAGCAAAAATCCCGGCGCCACCAACGTGCTGCGCTCGGGCAACAAAGCCGCGGCCATCGCCACCTTGTTGCTCGACGCGGTCAAGGGCTGGCTGCCGGTGTGGGCGGTGATCACCTGGGGCGAGCCCTATGGCTTGGGCGACGGCACGGTGGCGCTGGTGGGGCTAGCGGCTTTTGTGGGCCATTTGTGGCCGGTGTTTTTCCGCTTCCAGGGTGGCAAGGGCGTGGCCACGGCGGCCGGAGTCATTGTGGCGTTCAACCCATGGCTGGGCTTGGCTGCCTTGGTCAGTTGGCTGGTGGTGGCGTATTTCTTTCGGGTGTCGTCGCTGGCGTCCTTGGTGGCGGCGGTGTTTGCCCCGGCGTACTTCTTGTTTGGCGACGGCGTCGCCTGGCGCGCGCCCGGTGTGGTGGTGCTGAGCTTGGGCGTGATGGCGGTGCTGCTGGTGTGGCGCCACGCCGAGAACATCAACCGCCTGCTCGCCGGCAAAGAAAGCAAAATCGGAGCGAAGAAACCATGAGTCAAGACATCCAACGCATCGGCATGGCAGCGCGCTACAGCGAGGCCGCTGTGTTCAACGGCGTGGTCTACCTGGCCGGCATGGTGCCCGAGCGCGGCGACACCGACATCACCGGTCAGACCGAGGATGTTTTACAGCAGGTGCAGAAGCGCCTGCTCGAGGCCGGCAGCGACAAGTCGCGCATTCTGCGGGCACAGATTTACCTGACAGACATTCGCGATATCGCCGCCATGAATGCGGTGTGGGACGCTTGGGTGGTGCCGGGCACCGCGCCGCCGCGTGCCACGGTGCAGGCGGCGCTGGCCAATCCGGTCTGGCGCATCGAGATTGTGGTGACGGCGGCGCAGGGCTGAGCGTTTACTCGATCACCAGCGCTCGCACCCAGCGGGTGTCGGCGGGTATGTCGTGGCGCAAGTCGCGACCGAACGGCGGCGTGCCCAAATCGGCCGGCGGCGCCGAAATCTGGTCTAAGTCCACCGCCTTGGGGGTGCCCACCAAGGCCGCGCCTTGCGGACGAAACTCAAAATACAGGCCGTTCCAGAGCTTGGCGCCGAAGTCGCGCGGCGCTTTGTAGAAAAACAGCAGGCTGTGTTCCAGCCACCGGTAGTCTTGGCCCTGAATCTGGCGCGGGTTGGCGTAGGGGTAGGGCACATGGCAGGTGATTTCGCCGGTGCCCGAGAGGCATTTGAACTCGCGCATCGACAGAAAATGGTCGCTCAGCGCTTTGTGGTCGAGGGTGAGCGCAAAGCCTGTTCGCCCACCCTCGCCAGGTGTAAACACCACGGTGCCCAGCACCACTTGGCTGCCATCGCCGAGCCG
>CAMBOY010000020.1 GCA_945869245.1 Hydrogenophaga intermedia | reverse complement strand
GTTCGAGCTGGCGGCCGGTGATGAGCACCATGGGGTAGTCGGCGTCGGGCACTTCGGCGACCTGGGCAAAGGCGGTGGGCACCAGGCGCACACGGCCGTCGGCGGTGGGAAAGCGGTCGATGAACACCACCGGCGCGCCGGGGTCGGCCTCGCTCAGGCAGGGGTAGGTGACGCTGCCGTCGCGCTGCAGCCGCGCCCAGGTGATGCCAGCAATGGCGCCGGCCATGGCTTGGCGCATTTCCTCGTAAATGGCGGCGACGCCATGGTCTTGGCTGTCGTTGGCATCGTAGGTCCAGCCCATGGGCTGGCCGTCGGCGCGGCCCAGGCGTTCGGCCAGGCGTTGGATGATCCAAAGGTCGGCTTTGGCTTCGCCAGGCAGTGGCAGCGCGGCGCGGCCGAGCTGCACGGTGCGGTCGGTGTTGCTGACGGTGCCGGTTTTTTCGGGCCAGGCGCTCGCGGGCAGCACCACGTCGGCGAGCCAAGCGGTTTCGGTCAAAAAGATGTCTTGCACCACCAGGTGGTCCAGATGGGCCAGGGCGCTGCGGGCGTGGTTGAGGTCGGGGTCGCTCATGGCGGGGTTTTCGCCCATCACATAGAGCCCGCGTATGCGCGCCGGGTCGTCGCTGGCGCGCTCAGCCGCTTGCAAAATTTCCACCACGGTCAGGCCCGGTGTGGTGGGCAGAGGCGCGGCCCACAAGGCTTCAAAGCGCTGGCGCACCGCCGGGTCGGCCACACGCTGGTAGTTGGGCAACATAAAGGGAATCAGCCCCGCGTCGCTGGCGCCTTGCACATTGTTTTGCCCGCGCAGCGGGTGCAGGCCGGTGCCGGCGCGGCCAATTTGGCCGGTGAGTGTGCTCAGCGCAATCAGGGCACGCACGTTGTCGGTGCCGTGGGTGTGTTGGCTCACGCCCATGCCCCACAGCACCATGCTGGCGCGGCTCTTTGCAAAGGCGCGGGCTACTTCGCGCAGCGTGTGCGCAGGTATGCCGCACACCGGCGCCATGGCTTCGGGGCTGGTGTGGCGCACGGCTGCGCGCACGGCGTCAACATCGGCCACGCGGTCGCGCACAAAGTCGTGGTCGATCAGGTTTTCGTCAAACACCACGTGCAGCAGCGCGTTGACCAGGGCCACGTCGCTGCCGGGGGTGAACTGCAGGCTGCGCCAAGCGTGGCGGGCCAGGTCGGTGCGGCGCGGGTCGGCCAGCACCAAGCGGGCGCCGCGCTGCACCGCGTTTTTGATCCAGCTGGCGGCTACCGGGTGGTTGCTGCTGGGGTTGGCGCCGATGACCAGAATCAGATCGGCCTCGGCAACATCGGCCACCGGGTTGCTGACGGCGCCCGAGCCCACGCCTTCGAGCAGCGCGGCCACGCTGGACGCGTGGCACAGGCGGGTGCAGTGGTCGACGTTGTGGGTGCCAAAGGCGGTGCGCACCAGTTTCTGAAACAGGTAGGCCTCTTCGTTGCTGCCTTTGGCCGAGCCAAAGCCGGCCAGGCTGTGCGGGCCGTGGCGTTCGCGCAGGGTTGTGAAGCCATTGGCGGCCAGGGCCAGGGCTTCGTCCCAAGTGGCTTCGCGAAACACGTCGCGCCAGTCGGGTGGGTTGAGCAAATGCTGCGGGTCTTTGGCCACGCCGTCGCGGCGGATCAGCGGGCGCGTCAAGCGATCCGGGTGGTGCACATAGTCAAAGCCGAAGCGGCCTTTGACGCACAGGCGCTCGGCGTTGGCCGGGCCGTCCTTGCCTTGCACCGCCACGATGCGCTCGCCTTGCGGTGCGCTGGCGTCGGCGCGCACCTGGTAGGTGATCTGGCAGCCCACACCACAAAAGGGGCAGACGCTGTCGATTTCTTTGATGGGCGCTGAAGCGTCTGCGCCCGGTGCCAGGTCGCGCAGGGCCAGCGCACCGGTGGGGCAGGCCTGCACACATTCGCCGCAGGCCACACAGCTGCTGTCGCCCATCGGGTCGCCCAGGTCAAACACGATGCGCGCATCGCTGCCGCGCCCGGCCAGGCCGATGACGTCGTTGACCTGGCTTTCGCGGCAGGCGCGCACGCAGCGGGTGCACTGGATGCAGGCGTCCAGATTGACCACCATGGCGGGGTGGCTGGTGTCTTGTGGTTGAGCCGGGCGAGTGGCTGGGGCCAGTGCCGCGCGCAAGGCCACGCCTTCGCGTTCGGCCCAGGCGCCGAGTTCGCCCAGCGCGGGGCTGCCGGGCAGTTGCAGGGCCTCGGGCGCGGGCTGGGCGCTGGCGGTGTCGGCCAGCAGCAACTCCAGCACCAGGGCGCGGCTTTTTACCGCGCGTTCGCTCTGGGTGTTGACATCCAGGCCCGCGCTGGCCACGCGGCAGCAACTGGCGCTCAAAGTGCGTTCACCGGCCACTTCCACCACACAGGCGCGGCAGTTGCCGTCGGGGCGCAGGCCGTCGCTGTGGCACAGGTGGGGAATGGTCTGGCCCATGCGTTGGGCGAGTTGCCAGATGGTCTCGTTCGGGCGGGCCAGCACCGGCTGGCCGTCGAGGGTGAGGGGCACGGTGGCTTGCAGAGCCTCAGCATTCAGACGGGCGTTCATGCGGCGCTCCACAACTGTGGAAAGTGGCGCTGCAGGCTCAGCAGCGGGTTGGGTGCGGCCTGCCCCAGGCCGCAGATGGATGCGTCGGCCATCACGGTGCACAGGTCTTGCAGTGTGGCGGTGTCCCAGCGCGGGGCGTGCATCAGCGCCAGCGCCTTGGCGGTGCCCACGCGGCAGGGCGTGCACTGGCCGCAGCTCTCGGCGGCAAAGAAGGCCATGGTTTGGCGCGCGGCGTCCACGATGTCGTCGTGCTGGCTCAGCACCATGACAGCGGCCGATCCGATAAAGCAGCCGTGGGGCTGCAAGGTGTCAAAGTCCAGCGGCACATCGTCCAGCGACGCGGGCAAGATGCCGCCGCTGGCGCCACCGGGAAAGTAGCCGGCCAGGGTGTGGCCGTCCGCCATGCCACCACAGTATTCGTTGATGAGTTCGCGCACGGTGATGCCGGCGGGCGCGAGCTTGACGCCGGGCTGTCGCACCCGGCCGCTGACGCTGTAGCTGCGCAGGCCGCTGCGGCCATTGCGCTGCACGGCGGCAAAACGCTCGCCGCCGGTCTCGATGAGTTCGCGCAGCCAAAACACGGTTTCGGCGTTGTGCGCCAGCGTGGGCCGGCCAAACAGGCCGCTTTCAGCGATGTAGGGCGGGCGCAGACGGGGCTCGCCACGTTTGCCTTCCACACTTTCGATGAGCGCGGATTCTTCGCCGCAGATGTAGGCGCCAGCGCCGCGCCGCAGGTGCAGCGGCGGTGTCTTCACACCACTGGCGCGCAGCTCGTGGATGGCGGCCTGCAGCACGCGGCGCAGGTGGTGGTATTCGTCGCGCAGATACAGATACACCGCGCCGCAGCCCACCACGGCGGCCGCAATCAGCACGCCTTCGAGCATGCGGTGTGGGTCGCGCTCCAGAACCCAGCGGTCTTTGAAGGTGCCGGGCTCACCCTCGTCGATGTTGACGACCATGAGGCGCGGGCCGGCAAAGCCGCGCACGATGCGCCATTTGCGCGCGGCGGCAAAACCCGCGCCGCCCAAGCCGCGCAGGCCCGAACGGTCTAGCGCGGCCAGGGCGCGTTCGCTGCCGGGCTGGCCTGATGCCACGCCGTCTTGCAGCAGCGCTTCATAAGTGGCGTAGCCGCCTTGGGTGCGGTAGGCGGCCATGTCCAGCGCCTGGGCAATGGGCGCGAAGCGGCGTGCCAGATCGTCGGGGCAGCTCGCACCCAACGGTTCGGTGCCGGCCTGCACTTGCGGGTGACTGGCCAATGTTTCGGCGGCCTGCTGCACCTTCGTCAACGTGGCCTGTGCCACCGGCAGCTGACCCAGTTGCACCGCCGGGGCTTGTTCGCAGCGGCCCACACAAGGTGCTGCTTCAATGCGCAAGGTCTTGCCGTCGATCCGCAAATCGGCCTGCAGCGCGGCCAGCAGCGGCATCGCGCCCTGCTGGTGACAGGCCAGTCCGTCGCACACACGCACCGTCAGGTCGGCGCCGTGCTCGCCGTCGGCCAGCAGGTGAAAGTGGTGGTAGAAGCTCGCCACCTCCATCACCTCGGCCATGGACAGGCGCATGTCGTGTGCCAGCGCCACCAGGTGCTCAGGCTTTAAGCCACCGGTGTGGTCGTTGAGTGTGTGCAGGTGCTCGATCAGCAGGTCGCGGGCGTGGCCATCGATCGGTGCATCGCCGATGAGGGCGCGCACCTGCGCCAGCGCAGCCGCATCGGGCTGGCGGCCTTTGGGGGTGAACCGGGGGCTGCGTTCGCGGGGGCGGCCGTTGAACTGACCGCCGGGTGTGTCGCTGGCGCGGGGCGCACGGGCGGTGCCGCGCAAATCGTCGGCGCTGCCCAGGCTCACCTCGGGCATCACACGCGCTCCAGCACCAAGGCAATGCCCTGCCCCACGCCAATGCACATGGTGCACAGGGCGTAGCGCCCGCCGGTGGCGTGCAGGCGGTTGACAGCGGTGGTGGCCAGGCGCGCGCCGCTGGCGCCCAGCGGGTGGCCCAAGGCAATGGCGCCGCCCCAGGCGTTGACGCGCGGGTCGTCGTCGGGCAAGCCCAGCAGGCGCAGCACCGCCAAGCCTTGTGCGGCAAAGGCTTCGTTGAGTTCGATCACGTCCATTTGCGCCAGGGTGAGGCCGGTTTGGGCCAGCACCTTTTGCGTGGCGGGCGCGGGGCCGATGCCCATGATGCGCGGCGCCACACCGGCGGTGGCCATGCCCACCACGCGGGCTTTGGGTGTGAGGCCGTTGTTGGCGGCGGTGGATTCGTCGGCCAGCAGCAGCGCGCAGGCGCCGTCGTTCACGCCGCTGGCGTTGCCGGCGGTGACACTGCCGTCAGGGCGCACCACGCCTTTGAGTTTGGACAGCGCTTCCAGGCTGGTTTCGCGGGGGTGTTCGTCGGTGTCGACCACCAACGCGTCGCCCTTTTTTTGGGGAATGGTGACAGCGCAGATTTCGCGGGCCAGGTGGCCGGCTTTAATAGCTGCCACCGCGCGCAGCTGGCTGTTCATGGCCATGCGGTCTTGGGCTTCGCGCTCGATGCCGTATTCCACCGCAACGTTTTCTGCGGTTTCGGGCATGGAATCCACACCGTATTGTTCTTTCATCAGCTTGTTGATGAAGCGCCAGCCAATGGTGGTGTCGTACACCGCGTTGGCGCGGCTGAAGGCGCTCTCGGCCTTGGGCATCACAAACGGCGCGCGGCTCATGCTCTCGACACCGCCGGCGATCATCAAACCAGCCTCGCCGGCCTTGATGGCGCGGGCCGCTGTGCCCACCGCGTCCAGGCCCGATCCGCACAGCCGGTTGATGGTGCCGCCGGGCACCTCCAGCGGCAGGCCAGCGAGCAGGCTGCTCATGTGGGCGACGTTGCGGTTGTCTTCACCGGCCTGGTTGGCGCAGCCATACAGCACATCGGCCACGGCCGCCCAGTCCACACCGGGGTTGCGCGCCATCAGGGCTTTGAGTGGAACGGCGCCCAAGTCGTCGGTGCGCACGCTGCTCAGGGCGCCGCCATAACGGCCGAAAGGGGTGCGAATGGCGTCGCAAATAAAAGCGTGTGACATGGGCCGGTGTCTCCAGAAAGGGCTGTGTTTTTTTGAAAGTGTATCGGCGCGCTGGGTGCAGCGATCCGTGCAACGATCAGCGCGGCACCCAGGGGGCCGGGCGTTTGTCCAGAAAAGCGGCAAAGCCTTGGCGGGCTTCGTTGGTGCCACGCATGCGGGCAATGGTGCCAGCGGTGAGCTCGCGCACCGCTGGGCCGGTGTCGCCCACCGGCAGCTGGGCAAACAGGGTTTTGATTTCGCGCTGGGCTTGGGGGCCGCAAGCCAGCAGTTCGGTCAATGCGGCGTCCACCGCCGTGTCCAGCTGATCCAAGGGCACCACTTGTTGGACCAAGCCCAGCTCCAGCGCACGCGCGGCGTTGAGCCGGGTGGCGGTGAGCGCCAGCCACTGCGCGGCGCGTTTGCCAATGGCGTTGATCACATAGGGGCCGATGACCGCCGGCAGGATGCCAAAGCGCGCTTCGCTGACCGCAAAGCTGGCGTTGTCGGCGGCAATGGCCATGTCGCATGCGCAGGCCAAGCCCACACCGCCGCCGAGTGCTGCGCCCTGCACGCGGGCCACGGTGGGCTTGGTGCAGCGCTGCAGGCGCGACAACATGCCGGCAAAGCGGCCGGCGTCTTGGCGGTTCCAGTCTTCGCTGGCGGTGCTGGCACGCTGCATCCACTGCAGGTCGGCACCGGCGCTGAAGTGTTTGCCCGCACCGGCGAGCACGATGACGCGCACCGCCGGGTCGGCGTCCAGACGCTCGATGGTGGCGTCCAGCTCGGCGATCATGGCTTCGTCAAAGGCGTTGAACACCGCCGGGCGGTCCATGGTGATTTGGGCCACTCCACTGGCGCGCACCGAAATGGCCAATGTGCTGGCTGTGGACATATGAGGCTCCTGCTGGGAAAAAAGCGGGTCAGTAGGTTTCGAGGTGCAGGCGGCCCGAACGTTTGAGTTCGGCGCCTACGGTGTCCCAGTCCAGACCGGCCTGGGTGGCCACGTCGCGCAGCGCCAGCACCACGCCCTCTTCCATGGCTTTGAGGCCGCACACATAAAAGCAGGTGTTGCTGTCTTGCAGCAGCGCGGCCACATCGGCGGCGCGTTCGCGCAAGGCGTCTTGCACATAGCGCTTGGGTTTGCCGGCTTCGCGCGAGAAGGCAAAGTGGGTGTCGATGAAGTCTTTGGGCAGGCTTTGCAGCGGGCCGAAGTAAGGCAATTCCTCTTTGGTGCGGGCACCGAAGAAGAGCATGAGTTTTCCCGATTCAAACTTGCCACTGGCCCGCAGGCGACGGCGCCATTCGGTCATGGCGCGCATGGGGGCGCTGCCAGTGCCGGTGCAGATCATGACGATGTTGGACCGGGGGTGGTTGGGCATGAGGAAGCTGCTGCCAAACGGACCGATGACTTGCACCGTGTCGCCGACTTGCAGGTCGCACATGTAGTTGCTGGCCACGCCGCGCACCGGATTGCCTGCATGGTCTTCGAGCACCCGCTTGATGGTGAGCGACAGGTTGTTGTGGCCGGGGCGCTCGCCGTTGCGCGGGCTGGCGATGGAGTACTGGCGCGCGTGGTGCGGCTTGCCGTTGGCGTCCACGCCAGGCGGCACGATGCCAATGCTCTGGCCTTCGAGCACCGGAAAGGGCATGCTGCCGAAGTCGAGCACGATGTGGTGGGTGTCGTAGTCTTTGCCGACTTCGGTGACGCGCAGGTTGCCGGTGACGGTGGCGGTGACGCTCTTTTCTGCGGCTTTGGGGCCGTAGAGCTTGGTGAAGGGGTGGGCAGCGCTCCAGGGCGGGATGGTGCTGCCGTAGGCGCCAGAGTTAAAAGTCGTCTGGCCGGTGGTATCGGGCTTGGGCTCTGCGGCGGCGGCCACAGCGACTTCGGCCACGGCGGCGCTGTCGCCGACCTCGGCGGCCTGGGCCTGGAGTTCGGCGGCCGGAATCTCAGGCGGCAGTTCGTCCCAGCCGAGTTGTTCTTCGAGCGAGTAGGCCTTGACCCGCAGCACTTTGCGGTAGTTGTCGATGGAACCGGTCGGGCAAGGCGAGATGCAGTCGTTGCACCAGTTGCATTTGCTGACGTCGACGACGTAGTTGCGGGAGTCGTGGGTGATGGCGCCGACCGGGCAGATGGATTCGCAGGTGTTGCAGCGGATGCAGATCTCGGGGTCGATCACATGCTGTTTGATCACGGCCGCTTCGGTGGGGGCGTTCATGGTGGTCTCCGGTTGCTTTGTTGTTGCGTTGTTCTATTGTCTGTTGTGCTTTTGTTGTCGGTTGCTCTTGGGCTTTTTGGCTCTTCTCTTTCTTTAAGTGGGAACGTGCGCACCGGGGTGGCTGGTTCCGTTCATGTCCCCCGCCGGCCTGCAGCCGGCTCCTCCTTTACTTCACTGCACCAACCACCCCGGTGCGCACTTGCTTTGCTCGTGCTGGCGAAGACACGCTGCGCGAGCAGGGTTGCAATAACCAGCAACCTGTCCGGAGCGCGTGCCTCTGAGCCAGGATGCGGTGGAACTGGCTTTGCCAGGCCACTCGCATCGTCCCCCCTCCCAGCGCCGAAGGCGCGCCAGAGAGGGGGGAAGCTGCGAAGCAGCGCAGGGGGGTGTACCGAATCCTGCGCAGGGGGGAGTTCTCAATTAAATCGGACGTATTCGAAATCCACCGGCTGGCGGTTGATGCCCATCACCGGGGGGGCGATCCAGTTGGCGAATTTGCCGGGTTCGACCACGCGGCCCATCAGGCTGGCCACGTAGGCGCGGTCCTGCTCGGTGGGCAGCCATTCGCCGACTTTGGTGCTCCACTCGGATTCGCTCATCACGCGGCCGTCGGGGCTGACTTTGACGCCTTTGAGTGTGCCGATGTTGCGGTGGAAGGCTTTGTGCGGCACTTTGAGGCGGAAGTCGATGCCAGCCTTGTCGATGATGCGGTTCCAGCGGTCCACGCCGCCGACGCTGTCTTTGATGTAGTCGTCGCGCAGCACTTCGTTGAGCGCATTGAGCATGGGCACTTCTTTTTCGACCAGTTGGCCGTTTTCCACCTCGATGATCTTGTAGCTGTTGCCCTTCAAGACATGGTCATCACCTCTTTTGCCTTCTTCGTAGCGGCCCTTGAGGCCCGAGCTGTAGAAGGTGGCGGCGTTGCTGGACTGGTCCGCGCCAAACAGGTCGATGGTGACCGAGAAGTGGAAGTTGATGTAGCGCTGGATGGTGGGCAGGTCGATGACGCCCGCCGCGCGCAGTTTGCCCACGTCGTCGGTCTTGAGCTGGTTCATCATGTCGACGGTGCGCTGGATGACACGGCCCACGCCGGACTCGCCCACAAACATGTGGTGGGCTTCTTCGGTCAGCATGAACTTGGTGGTGCGGGCGAGCGGGTCAAACGCCGACTCAGCCAAGGCGCAGAGCTGGAACTTGCCGTCGCGGTCGGTGAAGTAGGTGAACATAAAGAAGCTCAGCCAGTCGGGCGTCTTCTCGTTGAAGGCCTCCAAGATGCGAGGGTTGTCGGCGTTGCCGCTGTTGCGCTCAAGCAGGGCTTCGGCTTCTTCGCGGCCGTCCTTGCCGAAGTATTTGTGCAGCAGATACACCATGGCCCAGAGGTGGCGGCCTTCTTCGACGTTGACCTGGAACAGGTTGCGCAGGTCGTACTGGCTGGGCGCGGTGAGGCCCAGGTGGCGTTGTTGTTCGACCGATGCGGGCTCGGTGTCGCCTTGGGTGACGATGATGCGGCGCAGGTTGGCGCGGTGTTCGCCAGGCACGTCTTGCCAGGCTTTTTCGCCAATGTGGTCACCAAAGTGGATCTTGCGGTCTTGGTCGCCGGGGTTCAGAAAAATGCCCCAACGGTAGTCGGGCATCTTCACATGGCCAAACTGCGCCCAGCCTTGGGGGTCCACGCTGACGGCGGTGCGCAGATACACGTCAAAGTTTTGCGAACCATCGGGCCCCATGTCTTGCCACCACTGCAGGTAGTTGGGCTGCCAGTGTTCCAGCGCGCGCTGCAGCGTGCGGTCTTCGCTCAGGTTGACGTTGTTGGGAATCTTGTCGCTGTAGTTGATGCTGGACATGACAGTCTCCTTAGGAATGAAAAACAAAAAACGCACGAATGAGGGGAAGTTGATCAAGGGCACACGCGAAACCGGCTTTGCCGGGCCACTGGGTGCGTCCCCCCTGTGGGGGGAAGCCGCGTCAGCGGCGCAGGGGGGTCAGACCCTGTTCATGTCGAATTGCACTTTTTCCCCCTTGCCATACACCTTCAAAGCGCCCTTTTCGCCCACGGCGTTGGGGCGCTGGAAGATCCAGTTTTGCCAGGCGGTCAAGCGGCCAAAAATACGGGTGAGCATGTTTTCTTTTTGCGCAAAACGCAGGTTGGCTTCCAGGCCGGTCAGGGCGTCGGGCGACATGGCAGCGCGTTCTTCAACCACCATGCGAATTTCGTCGTCCCAGTCGATGTCATCGGGCGCGGCGGTCACCAAACCCAGCGCCAGCGCTGCGTCGCCGTCCAGCGCGCGGCCCACGGCAGCGCGGGCGGCCTCCATGGGGGCGGCCTCTTCGTAAAAGCGGCGCTGCAGGCGCGACTGGTCGTTCACCATCGGCAGGTAGCCAAAGTTCATGTCGCCCAGCGTCAGGCTGGGCTGACGCTCGGGCTCGTCGGGCAACACCAACATATAGGTGCGGTCGGCACAGAAGGCGAGTTCGGCCAGGCTGCCGGCAAAACACGAACCCGGCTCCACCAGCGCAAACAGGCTGCGCGACGACACGTCCAGGCGGGCAAAGGTGCGGCGCATCTGACCCAGGGTCTCGCGGGCAAACCAGTGGTCCTGGTTGTTCAGCACGGCGGCGTCTGAAGCCAGCACGGCAGCGGCGTCGCCGCTGGTCTTGAGCAGCCAGGTGCCCACGTCCAGCTCGTTGGTGCGCATGTGCAGAATGGCGTCGTCCAGCTCGCGAACCATCTGCAGTGGGTACCAATTGGCGCCAGCGGCCTCGATGCCTGCTGCGTCGGCAGGCACAGCGCTGGTGGGCGCCTGCACCGTGAATGTGGCGGTGCGCTTGGTGCGGTCAATGTCCACGCTCACATGGGTGTAGCTCAGGCGGTCGGCGTCGATGTGGCGGTTCAGCGGAGTCAACGCCACGCCTTGGGCGCCGGCGTTTGCTGCAGGGCGGTTGCTGGTGGCAGCCAGCTGCAGCGCACGCTCTTTCACCGTTTGCTGAAACACGGCGGGCTTGGCCACCGCGTCCACCAAACGCCAGTCCACCGCCTTCTGGCCGCGCACGCCTTCCACGCTGGTGCAGAAAATGTCGGCCAGGTCGTGGCGCACATGGCGCTTGTCGGTCACACGGGTCAAGCCGCCGGTGCCGGGCAACACACCGAGCAGCGGCACTTCGGGCAGGCTGACCGAGCTGGAGCGGTCGTCCACCAACACGATGTCGTCGCAGGCCAGGGCCAGTTCGTAGCCGCCGCCAGCGCAGGCGCCGTTCAAAGCCGCCACAAACTTCAGGCCGTTGTGGCGGCTGGAGTCTTCAATGCCGTTGCGGGTTTCGTTGGTGAACTTGCAGAAGTTCACTTTCCAGCCGTGGCTGGACACGCCCAACATAAAGATATTGGCGCCCGAGCAAAACACCCGGTCTTTTAGGCTGGTGACCACCACGGCGCGCACTTCGGGGTGCTCGAAACGGATGCGGTTGAGCGCATCGTGCAGCTCGATGTCCACGCCCAGGTCGTAGCTGTTGAGCTTGAGTTTGTAACCAGGGCGCAGGCCGGCGTCTTCGTTGATGTTGAGCGACAGGGTGGCGATGTCGCCATCGAAGCTGAGCTGGATGTGTTTGTACTGGCTGGGATCGGTCTGGTAGTTGACGGGGGCGGTCATGGGGGGTCTCCTCGCGGTGTGGATCTGGGCACGGACCGGAAGGGCTTCCGATCGCAGTATATGCATCATAGTGCATGTTTGCAAACGGCGTCAACTGCAATTTAATTCACGCAACAAAAAATATGGCCGGCCGCTTCAGACCGGCATGCCGAGCAGCGGGCGCACCTCACGGCGCAGGCGCTCCACGCTGTCTTCCAGACCCTGGGCGCTGGTGTTGAACGCCAGGTCGGCCTTGGAATAAAACGCGGCACGGCCTTCCAAGATGCGCTTCAAATCTTCCATGGCTTCGGTGCTGGCGGCCATGGGCCGCATATCGCCTTGGGCGGCCACGCGGCCCATGTGGTCGGCCGGGTCGGCTTGCAGCCACACAGTGGTGCAGTGGGTAAGCAACAGGTTGAAGTTGGCCGAGTCGGCCACCAGGCCACCAGGGGTGGCAATCACCACCTCGGGGTAGATCTGAATCGCCTCTTCCAGCGCGCGGCGTTCGTAGCGGCGATAGGCGTTGGCACCGTACAAATTGTGAATCTCGCTGATGCCACAACCGGCAAACTGCTCGATCTCGCGCGACAGCTCAATGAACGGAAAACCCAGGTTTTCTGCCAGCCGGCGGCCAAGTGTGGACTTACCAGCCCCACGCAAACCAATGAGCGCCACCCGCGATTGGCGGCCTTGTTTGTCCACCCCACCACCGGCGCCCAAGGTCTCCAAAATGGACAAACGGGCGCGGCGCAAATCGGCTTCGTTGCGGTGCTGCAGCAGCTCACGGATGAGGAGCCATTCAGGCGAGGATGTACTCACATCACCGATGAGTTCGGCCAGCGAACAGTTGAGTGCTTGGGCCACCTGCAGCAACACCAGGATGGAGGCATTGCCGGTGCCGTATTCCAAATTGGCCAGGTGGCGTTCGGACACGTCAGCGGCCACTGCCACCGCTTTGCGGGTCATGCCTTTGCGCGAGCGTAGATTGCGCACACGCTCGCCCAGCGCCACCAAAAAGGGGTGGCGCTCGGGCTCGGCGGGATCAGATGTCGAACGATCGGACTCAGGTGCATTCATGGCAAACCTCCAGGGGTTGCGTGCAGTCCGGGCACAAACAAGGGTAAACCCTAGATATTGATCACACCGAAAACATGCACTTTACTGCATACTTCACAACACGCAAGATAGTGCATTCTAGTGCGACGCACCCTATCGGGAACGCCGGCTGCATGCACTGTTGACCATCCTCCAACTCCGAGAGCCCCCATGACCCACGCCGCCACCCTGCTTCCCAACTTCGCCGCCGGCCGCTGGCAAGCCGGCACCAGCGCCGGCACCACCCTGCTGGACCCGGTGCTGGGCACCCCGCTGGTGCGGGTGGACAACACCGGGCTCGACCTGGCCGAGGCTTTTGCCTTTGCCCGCGAAAAAGGCGGCGCCGCGCTGCGCGCCCTGGGCTATGGCGAGCGCGCCGCGCTGCTGGCTGAAGTGGTCAAGGTGCTGCAGGCCAACCGCGATGCGTATTACGACATCGCCACCCGCAACAGCGGCACCGTGACCAAGGACTCGGCGGTGGACATCGACGGCAGCATCTTCACCTTGGGCTACTACGCCAAGCAGGGTGAAGCCTTGGGCAACGCCAAGTTCCTGCTGGATGGCGAACGCATCCGTATGGGCAAAGACCCACTATTCCAGACCCAGCATGTGCTGCAGCCCACCCGGGGTGTGGCGCTGTTCATCAACGCCTTCAATTTCCCAAGCTGGGGCCTGTGGGAAAAAGCCGCGCCGGCCCTGCGGTCGGGCGTGCCGGTGATCATCAAGCCGGCCACCGCCACCGCCTGGCTGACCCAGCGCATGGTGGAAGACGTGGTCAAGGCCGGCGTGCTGCCCGTGGGCGCGCTGTCGGTCATCTGCGGATCGTCGGCTGGCCTGATGGACCAGCTGCAACCCTTTGATGTGGTGAGCTTCACCGGATCGGCCGACACCGCCGCGCTGATCCGCCGCCACCCGGCCGTGGCCCAAGGTTCGGTGCGCTGCAATATCGAGGCCGACAGCCTGAACAGCGCCCTGCTCGACCCGGCCGCCAGCGCCGATGGCGAGGCCTTCAAGCTGCTGGTGAGCGAAGTGGTGCGCGAAATGACGGTCAAGAGCGGCCAGAAATGCACCGCCATCCGCCGCATTTTTGTGCCAGGCGCGTTGTTTGATGCCGCTGCCCAAGCCATTGGCGCCAAACTGGCCAAAACCACCGTGGGCAACCCGCGCAACGAGGGCGTGCGCATGGGCTCGCTGGTGAGCCGCGAGCAACACGCCAACGTGCTGGCCGGCATTGCGCAGCTCACAACCGAAGCCGAGGTGCTGTTTGACGGCAACAGCGCGGCCTTGGTGGACGCCGACCCCGCCGTGGCCGCCTGTGTGGCGCCAGTGCTGCTGGGCCGCCGCGACGCGGTCAGCGCCCGAGTGCTGCACGATGTGGAGGTGTTTGGCCCTGTGGCCACACTGATGGCTTATGACAGCGAGGCACAGGCCTATGAGCTGATCCGCCGTGGCCAAGGGTCGCTGGTGGCGTCGGTGTACAGCGAAGACCCGGCCTTCATCGCCCGCGCTGCGGCCGAGTTGGCCGACAGCCACGGCCGGGTGCACGCCATCAGCCCCGATGTGGCGGCCAGCCAGAGCGGCCACGGCAATGTGATGCCGATGAGCCTGCACGGCGGCCCGGGCCGCGCCGGCGGCGGTGAAGAACTGGGTGGCCTGCGGGCGCTGGGCTTCTACCACCGGCGCAGCGCGGTGCAGGCCAGCACAGCCGCACTGGATTTTTTGAGCGCCCCCCGCGGGTTGAGCACCCCCCGCGCCGCCTTCGGCGTCACCCCCTGAGGGGGCAACACCAGCGGCCCGGCAAAGCCGGTTCCGCGGTGTTCTGGCACCGAGACACCCCGCGCCGGAAGCCGCTTTTGCACACCAACAACAGGAGACAAGCATGCACCACCCCGACACTGTGACCCCACCGCCAGCGCGCTTTAACTTCGCGCGCCACCTGATCGACACCAACGCCCAGCGGCGCGACAAGACCGCACTGATCGACGATGTGGGTCGCCTCAGGTACGGTCAGCTGGCCGAACAGGTGGAACGCTTGTCGTCGGCACTGCGCGATTTGGGCCTGCAGCGCGAAGACCGCGTACTGCTGCTGATGCAAGACGGCAGCGACTGGGTGGTGAGCTTTCTGGCCGCGCTGCACGCCGGCGTGGTGCCGGTGGCGGTGAACACGCTGCTGACGCCCAAAGACTACGCCTACATGCTGACCGACTGCCGCGCGCAGGTGGCTTTGGTGTCGGGCACCCTGGTGCCGGCGCTGAGCGCCGCCATGGCCGATGCCGCACACGAACTGCGCCATGTGGTGGTGTCGCGCGCCAGCGGTGCGCTGCCTGCCCTGAATGTGCCTGTGCGCGACTGGGCCACCCTGGTGGCCAGCGGCGTGCGCGGCCAGGCCGCCGACACCCACGCCGACGAAGCGGCTTTTTGGTTGTATTCCAGCGGATCAACCGGCGCCCCCAAAGGCACGGTGCACAGCCAGGCCAACCTGTACTGGACGGCCGAGCTGTATGGCAAAGGCGTGCTGCAACTCACCGAAAACGACCGGGTGTTTTCTGCGGCCAAGCTGTTTTTTGCTTATGGCTTGGGTAACGCGCTGACCTTCCCATTGAGCGTGGGCGCCAGCGTGGTGCTGATGGCCGAACGCCCCACACCACAAGCGGTGTTTGCCCGCCTGCGCGCGCACCAGCCCACGGTGTTCTGTGGTGCGCCCACAGGCTACGGCGGCATGCTGGCCAACCCGGACTTGCCCGCCAAAAGCGAAGTGGCGCTGCGGCTGTGTTCATCAGCTGGCGAAGCGCTGCCGCGCGATATTGGCGAACGCTGGACCGCCCACTTTGGCTGCCAAATCATCGACGGCATTGGCAGCACCGAAATGCTGCACATCTTTTTGTCCAACCGCCCGGGCGATGTGCGCTATGGCACCACCGGCAAGCCGGTGTCCGGCTACGAAGTGCAGCTGCGTGACGAACAGGGGCAAGTCATCACCGAGGCCGACCAAATTGGTGACCTCTATATTCAAGGCCCCAGCGCCGCCTTGATGTACTGGAACAACCGCGCCAAAACACGCGACACCTTCCAGGGCGCCTGGACCAAAAGCGGCGACAAATACAGCCGCGATGCCGACGGCTACTACACCTACGCAGGGCGCAACGACGACATGCTGAAAGTCAGCGGCATTTACGTCAGCCCCTTTGAGGTGGAAGCCACGCTGGTGAAACACACCGCGGTGTTGGAGGCCGCTGTCATCGGCACAACCGACAGCGACGGCTTGACCAAAACCAAGGCGTTTGTGGTGCTGAAACCGGGTCAAGCGCTGAGCGAAGACGACTTGAAGAGCTTTTGCAAAGAGCACTTGGCGCCCTACAAATACCCACGCTTTATCGAGTTTGTCGGCGAACTGCCCAAGACCGCCACCGGCAAGATCCAGCGCTTCAAGCTGCGCGAACTGGAAACCGCTTGATCAAGCCTGCGCCGGTGGTGTGGTGGCGGCTTGCGCGGATTGCGGCAAGCCAAACACCCGGTCAAACGCCCAGGTGAAGACCACGGTGTAGACCAGGAAAAACAGCAGGATGGCGAGGTCGGCAACAAGAGCCTCCCACCAAGTGATGCCGAGCCAGCCCACCATCACCGGCACCAGGATCAGCGCCAGCCCGCCCTCAAAACCGATGCCATGCACAGCTCGGCGCCGCCATGATCGGCCTTTGACAGACTGACGCGCCTCCCAGCGCTCAAACAGGGCGTTGAAGCTGTAGTTCCAGGCCAGCGCAATCGCCGACATGGTGAGCGCCAGGCCAAGCGAAGACCACGGCGATTGACCGAATACCCACACCAGCATCGGCGCCACACAGGCCACCGCAATGGTCTCGTACAGCACCGCCTGCAACACCCGCCGCCGGCGCGGTGACAAGGGCGCCATCAGGTGTCTTTGCTGATCTTGATGGACGGGAACTTGCTCGAGAAGTCCTTGGCCTTGGCGGCGATCTTGAGCGCCACCTGGCGGGCCACCGCCTTGTAGATACCAGCCACTTCGCCATCGGGGTCGGCCACCACGGTGGGCATGCCGCTGTCGGCTTGCACCCGAATGCCCATGTTCAGCGGCAGCGAGCCCAGGTGGTCGGTGCCGTACTCGGCCGCCATGTTCTTGCCACCGTCGGCGCCAAAAATGTGCTCGGTGTGGCCGCAGTTCGGGCAGCAATACACCGCCATGTTTTCCACAATGCCCAGAATGGGCACGCCCACCTTATCAAACATCTTGATGCCCTTGCGCGCGTCGAGCAAGGCAATGTCTTGCGGTGTGGTGACGATCACCGCGCCGGTCATCGGCACGCGCTGGCTCAGGGTCAGCTGGATGTCGCCGGTGCCCGGCGGCATGTCCACCAGCAAATAGTCCAGGTCTTTCCAGTTGGTCTGGCGCAGCAATTGTTCCAGCGCCTGGGTGGCCATGGGGCCGCGCCAAATCATGGCCTCGTCTTTGTCGATCAAAAAGCCGATCGAGATCACCTGCACGCCGTAGTTTTCCATCGGCTCCATGGTCTTGCCGTCGGCGCTCTCGGGCCGGCCTTCGATGCCCATCATCATGGGCTGGCTGGGGCCATAGATATCGGCGTCCAAAATGCCGACGCGCGCGCCTTCAGCGGCCAGCGCCAGCGCCAGGTTGACGGTGGTGGTGCTTTTGCCCACGCCGCCCTTGCCTGATGCCACAGCCACGATGTTCTTCACATTGGGCATGAGCTGCACGCCGCGCTGCACCGCGTGGGCGAGCACCTTGGTCTGGATGTTGACCGACACGTTCTCCACGCCGACCACGCCTTTGGCGGCGGCCACCAAGGCCTTGCGCAGGGCGGGATGCTGGCTCTTGGCGGGGTAGCCCAGCTCCAGGTCGAACGACACATCACCTTCCTGCACCTGCAGGTTCTTGATGGCCTTGGTGCTCACAAAATCCTTGCCCGTGTTGGGGTCGGTCACAGTCTGCAGGGCGGCCAGCAGGGCCTGGTTGTCAATTGCCATGGGGGGAGATCTCCTCGTGTTCTATGCAGTCAATGGCGCGGAAGTCTACCCGGGTCCGCCCCGCCCACCCGCCGGGTCAGCCAACAAGCCCACAGGCGGTGTGGGCGGGGGCACGGGCGGGGCGCACCTAAAATGGTGGGCTTTCCCCCAACCCAAGCGCCCCACACCATGAGCCAGCGCCGCCTGTTCGTCACCACCGCCCTGCCCTACGCCAACGGTCATTTCCACATTGGCCACATCATGGAATACATCCAGGCCGATGTGTGGGTGCGGTTCCAGCGCATGCAGGGCCACGAGGTGCACTTTGTCTGCGCCGACGACGCGCACGGCGCGCCGATCATGATCGCGGCCGAAAAAGCCGGCAAAACCCCGCAGCAGTTTGTGGCCGACATCGCCGCCGGCCGCCCGCAGTACCTCAATGGCTTTCACATCGGCTTTGACAACTGGCACAGCACCGACGGCCCGGAAAACCACGCCCTGGCGCAGCAGATCTACAAAGACCTCAAGGCCAACGACCTGATCGAGACCCGCACCATCGAACAGTTCTTCGACCCCGAGAAGAACATGTTCCTGCCCGACCGCTTCATCAAAGGCGAATGCCCCAAGTGCGGCGCCAAAGACCAGTACGGCGACAACTGCGAAAGCTGCGGCGCGGTCTACGCCCCGACCGAGCTGAAAAACCCGTATTCGGCGCTCTCCGGCGCCACGCCGGTGCTCAAAAGCTCGGACCACTTTTTCTTCAAGCTGTCCGACCCACGCTGCATCGACTTTTTGAAACAGTGGACCACCTGCGGCGCTGTGCAGCCCGAGGTGCTCAACAAAATCACCGAGTGGATCGCCCCCGGCGAAGACGGCAAACCCAAGATGGGCGACTGGGACATCAGCCGCGACGCGCCCTATTTCGGCATTGAGATTCCCGACGCCCCGGGCAAGTATTTCTACGTCTGGCTGGACGCACCGATCGGCTACTTGGCGTCGCTGAAGAACCACTTCGGCAAGACCGGTGGCGACTACGACGCGTTCATGGCCGACCCGTCCACCGAGCAATACCACTTCATCGGCAAAGACATCATCACCTTCCACACCCTGTTCTGGCCAGCCATGCTGCATTTCAGCGGCCGCAAAGTGCCCAACGCGGTGTTTGTGCACGGCTTTTTGACCATCAACAACGGCGAGAAGATGAGCAAGAGCCGGGGCACCGGCCTAGACCCGCTCAAATACCTGAGCCTGGGCATGAACCCCGAATGGCTGCGCTACTACCTGGCCGCCAAGCTGACCGCCAAAAACGAAGACGTGGACTTCAACGCCGAAGACTTCATGCTGCGGGTCAACAGCGATTTGGTGGGCAAGTTTGTGAACATCGTCTCGCGCTCGGCGGGCTTCATCACCAAGCGCTTTGGCGGTCAGTTAACGCAGGCTTTTGACGAACAAGGGGCGGCCCTGTTGCACGACATCCGCGCCGCCGCCGACGGCATCGCCGCCCAATACAACGAGCGCGAATACGGCAAGGCCATGCGCGAAGTCATGGCACTGGCCGACCGCGTGAACGCCTATGTGGACCAGCACAAGCCCTGGGACCTGGCCAAGGACGCCGCCAACGACGCCCGCCTGCAGCAGGTCTGCTCGGTGTTGGTGAACGCCTTCACCGCCCTGGCCCGCTACCTGGCCCCGGTGTTGCCCGAGATCGCTGGCAAAGTGCAGGCGCTCACCGGCGCCGACCTCAAGGCCTGGCACAACACGGCCAACGTGGCGGCCATCCAGCCCTACCAGCACCTGATGCAGCGCGTCGACCCGAAACAGCTCGAAGCGCTGTTCGAGCCGCCACCAGCCCCAGAAGCGCCGAAAACCGTGCCTGGCGGCGAAGACATCGCCCCCACCATCTCTATCGACGACTTCGCCAAGATCGACCTGCGCATTGCGCAGATCGTCAAGTGCGAAGCGGTCGAGGGATCGACCAAGCTGCTGCGCCTGACACTCGACGTAGGCGAAGGCCGCACCCGCAATGTGTTTTCGGGCGTGGCCAGCATGTACAAGCCCGAAGACCTGGAAGGCAAGTTGACCGTGATGGTGGCCAACCTGGCGCCACGCAAAATGAAATTTGGCGTGAGCGAAGGCATGGTGCTGGCCGCCAGCCACGGCGACGACAAAGCCAACCCCGGCATTTATGTGCTCAACCCCTGGCCGGGCGCGCAGCCGGGCATGCGGGTGCGCTGAGGCGGTTCCGGCGGGGAAAACCCCTAGGCCCGCGACGGGCCTGGGTGTCTCGTTTGTAAGCCCCACAAATTGTGCATACCTCTAACATCGCGGGATGCTCAAGCGCCTGCCGCCATTGGCCGCCTTTCGGCCCCGGCTGATTCAAGATCTTCAACACTACAACCGCGAGAAGTTCACCCGCGATCTGGGGGCTGGCGCCACCGTGGGCATTGTGGCGCTGCCGCTGGCCATGGCCTTCGCCATTGCGTCCGGCTTGAAGCCCGAGGCGGGTTTGTGGACCGCGATCATCGCGGGCTTTCTGATCTCGGCCTTGGGCGGCACCTCGGTGCAAATCGGCGGCCCGGCGGGCGCCTTCATCGTCATCGTGTACGGCATCGTCGAGCGCTACGGCGTGGCCAATTTGCTGATCGCCACCGCCAGCGCGGGTGTGCTGCTGTTTCTGCTGGGGCTGTTGCGCCTGGGCACGCTGGTGCGTTATGTGCCGGTGAGTGTGGTGATTGGTTTCACCAACGGCATTGCGGTGCTG